>CALXPX010000050.1 GCA_944390305.1 uncultured Clostridia bacterium | reverse complement strand
AAAATAATCAAAATTTTTAAAATGTTATTTTTGTAATAATATTGTAAAAAAAAAATAAAAATGATAAAATAGGAACTGTAAAAAGGAGGGTACTCTATTGGATAATTTAGAAAGCATATTAGGAAGTGGAAATGTAAAATACAATGAACCAATGAGCATTCATACATCTTTTAAAATAGGAGGAATGGCAGATATTTTTCTAATTATAGATGAATTAGAAAAATTAGAAAAAGTTTTAAAAAAAATAGAAAATAAAGAAATTACTGTTATAGGTAATGGAACGAATTTATTAGTTAAAGATAATGGAATAAGAGGAGTGGTATTAAAGTATACAGAAAATAAATATGAAATAAATGATGAAAAAGTAACTGTTTGTGCAGGAATGACAAATGCAATGCTTGCAAATATATTACTAAAGAAAAATTTATCTGGATTTGAATTTGCAGCAGGTATACCAGGAAGTATAGGTGGAGCTATTTATATGAATGCTGGAGCATTTGGAAAGGAAATGAAAGATATTGTTTTAGAAACAAAATATTTAAACTTAGAAACCAATAAAATTGAAACACTAAAGAACGAAGATCATGAATTTGAATATAGGAAAAGTATATTTGAAAATAAAAAAAGTATAATTTTAAATACAGTTTTAAAATTAGAAAAAGGTTCAGAAAAAGAAATTAAAGAAAAAATGTTAGAATATGCAGCTAAAAGAAAAGAAACACAGCCTTTAGATATGCCTAGTGCAGGAAGTACTTTTAAAAGAGGAGATGGATTCATTACTGCCAAACTAATTGATGATGCAAACTTAAAAGGGTATACTATAGGAGGAGCAGAAGTATCAAAAAAACATGCAGGGTTTATTGTAAACAAAGGAAATGCAAAAGCAAAAGATGTTATAGATTTAATTAATTATGTACAAAAAACAGTATATGAGAAATTTAAGAAAAAAATAGAACCTGAAATAAAAATTATAGGGGAATAATTTAAATGGAGGAATATATTAATTATGGGTTTTTTTAAATGGTTTACTTCAAAGGCAAAAATGAAAAGATGGATGCTTTTAATATTAGTTGGAATAATATTAGTTGGATATGGAATATCTACTTTATTATATTTTACTACTTTAGGAATAGTAGAAATATTAAAGATAATTATCTCTTTTGTAATAGGTTTTACAATGATAATAATAGGATTTGTATTTATGCAAAAAAGGACTTTGGAATTACTTGTAGAAGAAAGTGATACAAGAAAAGAAACTCAAAATGTAAATACATTGATATTTAATAAAAAAGTATATAATCAAGGTCCAAAAATAGTTGTAATAGGTGGAGGTAGTGGACTAAATACAGTACTTCGAGGACTTAAAAATTACACAGATAATATAACAGCAATAGTAACTATATCAGATTATGGTAAAACTCCTACTGATTCTAGAAAAGCACTTCAAGTGTTACCTCTAAGTGATATTAGAGAAAGTTTAGTTGCTCTATCATATAATGAAGATGAAATGGAAAAACTTCTTAATATGGAGTTTAAAACTGGACAATTAAAAGATTTAACTTTTGGAGATATATATTTCCTTGCAATGAATAATATATATAAAAACTTTACTAAATCAATTGAAAATTCAAAAGAAGTACTAAATATAACAGGAAAAGTTTTACCAGTAACATTAGAAGAAATAAAAATATGTGCAGAGCTAGATGATGGAACAGTAATTGAAAATAGAGACAAAATACCAGAATATGTCAGTGAAACTGCAAGTAAAATAAATAGAATATATATAAGTCCAACAAATTGCAATCCAGCTCCTGGAGTAATAGAAGCTATAAAAGAAGCAGATGCAATAGTAATAGGACCAGGTAGTCTTTATACAAATGTAATTCCAAACCTATTAGTAAAAGGTATAGCAAAAGCTATAAAAGAAAGTGAAGGAATAAAAATATATGTAAGTAATATAATGACTGAACTAGGCCAAACAGATGAATATACTTTATCAGATCACATAAGAACAATTAACGAATATGTAGGGGAAGGAATAGTAGACTATTGTATATATGATACTGGAGAAATTGTTCCAGAATTTATAAAACGATACAATTTAAAAGGTTCAGATGTAGTACTTCCAGATGTGCAAAAAGCAAAAGATATGGGAGTAAAATTAATACAAAGAAACCTTTCTAAAGTAGAAGGTGATTCGATAAGGCATGATTCAGATGTAATAGCATCGACTATAATACAATTAATATGTGATGAATTAAAATTTGAAGATATGCAAAATGATAGTCAATATATATTATTAAACTCAAGATTAAAAGAAACAAAAAGAGAAATAAGAAAAAGAGAGAAAAAAGATAAGAAATTCCAAAAATCAGGTAAAAAACCATTTGAGAGAAAACCTGCAAATTCTAAAAGTAAATTTAATTCTAAATATAAAGAAAGAATAGAATCAATTAAAGATAGTGATAAAAACATGCAGGCAAGAAGAAGGATGATAGAGAATTTGGAAAGAAAACCAAGAAAACAAAAATAAATGTACATAAGCAAAAAAGAAAGGAAGTAAACAAATGAGAGAATGGATAATAACTAATGGAATAGGTGGTTTTGCATCTTCTACAGATATTGGTTTAAATGAAAGAAGGTACCATGGATTATTAATAGCATCAGTAAATCCTCCAGGATTAAGAAAACTTATATTATCTAAAGTTGATGAAAGTATAATAATAAATGATAAAAAATATGATATATACACTAATGAATGTAAAGGAAAAATTTCAGAGGGATATAAATATATAGTAAACTTTGAAAAAACAATAATACCAATATTTACATACAAAGTAAAAAACGTAATAATAGAAAAATCAATTTGTATGTTGTATGGAAAAAATACTGTAGCAATTGTATATAGAATAGTTAATCAAAAAGCAAATGTAAAATTACTTTTAACTCCAATAGTTAATTTCAGAGACTTTCATAGCGAAACAAAAGATTTAAAATTTAGATATACACAAAAAATAAATAGAGATAAAGTAATATTAGATTTCGGAAAAGATAAAGGAAAAATAAATATATGTGTTAGTGGAAGTAAATATAAGGAACACATAGATGATATATTTTATTCAATGTATTATAAAAGAGAATTTGAAAGAGGATTTGAAGCTGAAGAAAATCATGCAGTTCCAGGTACTTTTGAAATAGACATAAAACCAAATGAAGATAAAGAAATTACATTTTTATGTTCATTAGATAGTGAAGAATACGGAAATAGCATAGAGGAGCTTTCAAGATTAAGTGGAACAAAAATAATAGAAAATGAGAAAAAAAGAATAAATGAACAAATCAAGAATAGTGGACTTCTAGAAGAAAAAAGAATTCCTAAAGACAAAGAGGAAAAACAAAGTTATATAGATTTAGTAAATAAATACATTGTAGCATCAGATAATTTTATTGTATATAGACCAAGTGAGAAACTTCATACAATAATAGCAGGATATCCTTGGTTTCTAGATTGGGGAAGAGATAGTTTAATATCTTTTGAAGGCCTATTACTTATTTCAAAAAGATTTGATATTGCAAGAGAAGTTTTGCTTACGTTTGCAAATAACGTAAAACAAGGAATAGTACCTAATGGTTTTGATGAATATGATGGACATGCATTATATAATTCAGCAGATGCATCGCTTCTATTCTTTGAACAGGTACAAAAATATTTAAATTATACAAATGATTATGAATTTGTAAAAGATAAATTATATAAAACAATGATAAAAATTATAGATAACTACTTAGATGATACAAATATAGATGGAAACAATATAAGATTTGATGATAAAACTTATTTAATTTCATCAGGCACTCTTGATACACAAAATACATGGATGGATGCAAAAGTAAATGGCATTCCAGTAACTCCAAGAAATGGAAAAGCTGTAGAAATAAATGCTATGTGGTATAATGCTCTAAGAATAATGCAGCATTTATCTAAAAAGTATATGAAAATTGGTAGACAGTATGAATATGGTATGCTAGCAAAAAATTGTCAAAGATCTTTTGTAAAAAGATTTTATAATCCATATAAAAAATGCTTATATGATGTACTTGGCGATGATAAAGTAAGACCAAATCAAATATTTGCAATAAGTATGTCATACCCAGTATTAGATTGTGATAAAGACATGGCAAAAACTGTATTTGTTACTATAACACAAAGATTACTTAATAAGTATGGACTTCAAACATTAGCTTCAGGAGAAAAAGGATTTGAACCAATATATTCAGGCTCACCAGAAGAAAGAGATAGTAAATATCATCAAGGAATTACCTGGCCATGGCTTTTAGGACAATATTATGATGCACTAAAAAATATGATAAAAGCAGAAAAAAATGCAGAAAACAAGTTAAGGCTACAAAATACATTAACACAATTTAAATTAAATGTAGCATCTACATTTACAAAGGAATTAGAACAAGGAAATACCATAGGAAGTATATGTGAAATTTATGACTCTACTATGCCATCAAAAGGAAAAGGAGCATTTGCTCAAAGTTGGAGTGTAGCAGAAATTTTTAGAATTTTACTAGATAATAGCAAACAAGAAGAAGAGGATATAAAATGATAATATTAGGAATAGATCCAGGTTTTGCAATAACAGGATACAGCATAATAGAATATAAAGGAAATCATTTTTCTTTGATTACTTCAGGAGCAATTCTAACTAAAGCAGGAGAATCGTTTCCTGATAGATTAGTAAAAATATATGATGATTTAGAAAATATTATAGATACATATAAACCAGATGCAATATCAGTAGAAGAATTATTCTTTAATACCAATACAACTACTGCAATTAATGTTGCACAAGCAAGAGGAATAATATTAGTAGTAGCAAGAAAAAAGAAAGTACCTATATTTGAATATACACCACTTCAAATAAAGCAAGCAGTAACTGGATATGGAAGAGCAGATAAACTTCAAGTACAAAAAATGGTTAAATAAATTTTAAAAGTAGACAAATTACCTAAATTAGATGATACAACAGATAGTATGGCAGCAGCAATATGCTTTGCACATTCTAATAGATTTTCTAAATGTTTGTAGAATATAATAGGTAATAAAGGAGATTATTTTGGTATATTTATTATTTGGAGAAGACGAATATTTAAGAAATGAATATTTAAAAAAAATAAAGAAGGCTTTTGGTATATTACAATTAGGAATAAACTATGTGCAAATAGACGAGTCAAATATTACGCAAATAATATCAGACATAGAAACACCTGCATTTGGGTTTGATTCAAAATTAATAATAGCAAAAGATACAGGACTTTTCAAAAAGAAAGATACTTTTTCAGAAAAATTAGTAAAATATTTAAAAGATAATATAGATACTTTAAAGGATATAGAATTAGTATTTATAGAAAAAGAAGTAGACAAAAATGCTTTATATAATTTTATAAAAGATAATGGAAAAGTGGAGGAATTCAAAGAACAAAATATAACATCATTAATAAAAAAGGTTAAGCAAATTTCAAACAGTTATGGTGTAGATATTAAAGAAAATACAGCACAGTATTTTATAGAGTGTGTAGGCACAAATATGAGTGACATAATAAATGAGATTAGAAAACTAATTGAATATGCAGGAAAAGAAGGAGAAATAAAAAAAGAAGATATAGATAGTTTAAGCATAAAGAAATCAGAAAGTATAATATTTGATTTAACAGACAATTTAGGAAAGAAGAAAATAAAAGAAGCTTTAGAAGTAATGAATAATTTAATATATGCTAAAGAACCAATTCAAAGAATTTTAATAATGTTATACAATCATTTTAAAAAACTATATCTAGTAAAATTATCTGAAGAAGAAAATAAAAATATTGCACAAAGTTTAAATTTAAAAGCAAATCAAATGTTTTTAGTAAACAAATATAAAATGCAATCAAAGTATTTTGAAAAATCAGAATTAAGAAATTTATTAGAAGAACTAATAAAAATAGATGAACTTTCAAAATCTGGAAGAGTAGATATAAATATTGGTTTAGAATCAGTATTATGTAGATACTGTTCATAAAATATATAATTAATTAACGTAAAAAAAGGAAAAAATAAAATGAAGAAAATAAATAAAGTAATTTATGGAACTGGTAATTTAAATAAAGTAGTAGATTTTAAGAAAATAGTTAAAGCTCATAATAAATCTTTTAATATATTATCTTTAAAGGACATTGGATTTGATGAACAAATAGATGAAAATGGAACTACTTTTGAAGAAAATTCAGAAATAAAAGCAAGGGCGGTAAAAGCATTTTGCGACAAAAATAAAATAGATTATGATATTATAATAGCAGATGATGCAGGATTATGTGTGGATTGTTTGGAAGGTAGACCTGGAGTATTTTCAGCTAGGTATGCAGGTGATCATGCTCCTCAAGAAAAAGTGTTAAAAAAATTATTAGAAGATATAGAAAAGACAAATGATGAAGAAAGAAAAGCAAGATTTGTCTGTGTACTGACTAGTTTCTTGAAAGATGGAACAAAAATAGTATCAAAAGGAGAATGCTTAGGGAAAGTTGCTAAAAATATAGGAACATTAGGAGGATTAACTTATTCACCTGTATTTATTCCAAATGGATATGATGTTCCAATGTCAAATCTTAAAGCAGAAGAATATGAAAAAGCGCATAATCATAGAGATAAAGCTTTTAATGATTTAATTAATAAATTAGATAATTTGTAAAATATAAAAAGGCAAGTAAAACTTATGTTATTAGTTGATGAAAGAATTAGAGATATAGAATATAAATATCTAATAAATAATTTGGGGCAAAATGTAGAAAAATTGCAATTATCAGATGATGTTTATGAAGAGATATCTGGACATAGTGATATTTTTTATGCAAAAATAGATAATAAAATATATGCTGCTCCAAATGCAAAAATATTAAAAAAAGAATTTATAATAGGAAACGAAAATGTAGGATATAAATATCCAAATGATGTAAAATATAATATTTGTCAAATAGGAAAAAATGTAATTGGTAGTAAATTTGCAGATTCAAAAATAAAAGATAGGATAAATATATTTGTAAAACAAGGATATACTAAATGTAGTATTTCAGTAACAAGCGAAAACTCTTGTATAACTGAAGATAACGGAATATATGAAACATTAAAAAAATATAATATTGATGTTTTATTAATAAAAGAAGATAATATAAAACTATTAGATAAAAACAAAAATATATCAAAAATGAAAGGATTTATAGGAGGCGCGACTGCCACTATAAATAACACGTTTATATTATTTGGAGATATAAATAATTTAAAAGAAGAAAATAAAAATAAAATAAAAAAACATCTAAAAAAATATAACCTTAAATTAAAAGACTTTAAAGGATTAGACATAATAGACTATGGTGGAATCATAATGTATAATTAACCTTCATTTCTAACATAATATTAAGTAAAGAAATGGAGGTTTTTTATGCTAGATTTTAGAACAGATATGGCAGATGAAAGAGTAAAAGAATATGAAAAAGAAGGTAAAATAGAAGGAATTTCATCTGAAAATATAGACATAAGTGAAAAAATAAAAGTAACTAAAGTAAAAGTACTAAATGAGAATGGAAAAGAAAAAATAGGAAAAGATATAGGAACATATATAACAGTAGAAATAAAGGAAATAGAAATAGTAAATAAAGATGAATTAGAAAAAATAAGTAATATTGTTTCTAAGGAATTAAGCGAACTTATAAAGCCATATAAATCAATCTTAGTTGTGGGACTTGGAAATATAGATACAACAGTAGACTCTATAGGACCTAAAGTAATAAAGGATTTAAAAATAACAAGACATTTAAAAAAATATGCACCGGATCTTATAGATGAAAAGGAAAGAGAATTAAGTGGAATAGCACCAGGAGTATTAGGAACAACAGGAATGGAAACTGGGGAAATACTAAAAGGAATAGTAGAAAAAGTAAAACCAGATGTAATAATTGCTATAGATGCATTAATATCAAGAGATATTTCAAGACTTTTTAAAACAATACAAATAAGTGATACGGGAATAGTTCCAGGTGCAGGAGTTGGAAACAATAGAAAAGAAATAAGTAAAAAAACAATGGGTATACCTGTAATTGCTATAGGAGTACCAACATTAGTAGAAGCGGCAACTATTGTAGCAGACAGTATTGAATTAATTGCGAGCAAATTTGAAGAATTTAAAGAATTAAAAAATGCTACTAAAGAAGAAAAATATAGATTAATGAAAGCAGTTTTAGAACCATCAAAATATAACCTAACAGTTACACCTAAAGAAGTAGATGATCTAGTAGAGAATATGAAAATAATTATAGCACATGGTATAAATGATAGTGTAAAATAATTGACAAATGAAAAAAATATGTATATAAATAATTAAGCAAATAAAAATGTAAGGAGAAATAAAAATGATTAAAAGCCTTGAGGCTGTATATATATATATATATATATATCGTAGGATTTAATGAAATAAACATAAATAAACATAGAGAAAAACCTATGCTTTTTAGACGAATCTAAAAGGCATAGGTTTTTAGTGTATAAAATATGTGCTATAAACTAAGTGGAAACTTATGAAAATAAAATTTTTAGGAGGATGAACAAATGAAACTAACACTAAAAAAGATTAAAAAAGATATCAAAGGAATAACATTAATAGCATTAGTAGTAACAATAATAGTGTTATTAATATTAGCAGCAGTAGCAATAAATCTAAC
>CALXPX010000049.1 GCA_944390305.1 uncultured Clostridia bacterium | reverse complement strand
GGATCTTTTCCAGATTTTTCTTTTACTATATCAAATGCATCATAAACAATTCTTTGTGCAACTGTTTTCTTACCATCTAGCATAACATTGTTGATTAATTTTGTAACAACTTTGCTGTTATACATTGGATCTGGTAATACATCTCTTTTAGCTATAAATCCTTTTCTTGGCACTATTCTTCCCTCCTTATATATTTTGATGTAAACCTTACATCTAGGTACTCTGAAAAGTTTAAACTTTTCCGCATAGTGCAATTTATCTCAAATTTAAGTCCTAAATTATCAATTATTGCACTACATTATTTGGCTAAATCCTATTTCTTTGGCTTTTTAGCTCCATATTTTGATCTAGCTTGCATTCTGTCTTTAACACCTGCTGTATCTAGTGTTCCTCTTATAATATGGTATCTAACACCAGGAAGGTCTTTTACTCTTCCTCCTCTTATTAAAACAACACTGTGTTCTTGTAAGTTGTGTCCTACACCTGGAATATAAGAAGTTACTTCATAACCATTTGAAAGTCTTACTCTGGCAACTTTTCTTAATGCTGAGTTTGGTTTTTTAGGTGTTACAGTTTTTACAACAGTACATACTCCTCTTTTTTGTGGAGCTCTTTGGTTTGTTTCTCTATTTTTCATAGAATTGAAACCATGTTGTAATGCTGGTGATTTTGATTTTCCCTTTGAAGTTTTTCTTCCTTTTCTTACTAATTGATTAATTGTTGGCACTTAAATTTCACCTCCTAAAAATAAAATACTGCTATTTTTAAGAGCCTATTATGGCATCTTAAAATAACAGTATTATTTTATCATGTTTTTATAGTAAAGTCAATTACTTTTATACAATTTTTAGTAATTATCTATCATCTCTCGAAGATGTGTTTTCTTTGTTTTCTAGCTCTTCTAATATATCTTTATTATCTCCAAAAGTAATTTGTAAATTTTCCCTATTATTTGAATTTTCTATTAAGTTACTTGCTTCTGTCCAACCATATACATTAAATAAAGTATGGTTTTGACCTGCTACTTGTACTGCAACCATTTCTTTAACGCCATTTTCCTTAAGTAGCTTTTCAATGTCTTCTACCTTTATATTATGTTCTTTCGCATAATCTTCCCAAGTCTTTAGTCCAGATGTAAGTAAAATTTCTCTTGTACCATCAGGATTTTCTCTTACAATAGCTCTGTTAAATATTTCAACTAAAGTATCTTCTTGAATTTTTCCTGTTTGCCCTCTTCCTTGAGAATCTCCTGTGTATGTAAGACCTTCTTTAACCAAATATTGTCTTGAAGTAGACCCATTTGTTAATTTGTCTTCATCATGTAAAACTAGACTTTCTTCCATATTAGGAAGTTCTATTCCACCATGATTATTTTCTTTACTTTCTTTATTATCTGATACTGTAGTTGGATTAATAGGTTTTCCTATATCTTTGTCAGAATTCAAATGAGAATATATTCCAAATCCAGTAGCAGCTATAAGTCCAGCAGCAGCTATAGCTGCTATCTTTCTCTTTTTATCTTTAAAAACCCCTTTTATTTTTGAAAATCCTCTTATTTGTTTCTTTTCTTGTTCTGTTTTTGGATTTTCATAAACTATTCAATCTCTATCATTATCCTCATGTTCGTTATTTTGCCTTTGAGCATCAATATTTTGACCTGCTCTTTTTAAGTCATCACGTTCTTGTCTTCCTCTTGAGTCTCTGATAATATCATACTTTAAACTATCTCTAAAATCTGCAGATTCAACTCTAGGTTCTATTTTAGGAGCTTCTGGTAATGCTTCTTGTCCATTCCACTTTCTTCCAAACCATTTTCCAAATCTAGTATTTGCAAGCCAATTCCATGCTTTACCCAAAACATTAGTTGGCTCTGGTGTCTGTGGTCCTGGTGTTGGAGTTGTTACTGTTTTACCTTTATTAGCTGCTTGTTTAGCATCTTCTGGTAAATCCTTATATGCTTCTTGATACTTTTGCAATTTTCTTACAGTTTTATCATATTCTCTACCATATTCTTTTTTCTTAGCATCTAAAGCTGATTTTACATCTAATTGTTGATTTTTTCCTACTCTTTTACATTCAAGTCCTTCTAACTCATCTATAGCATTTTCTGGCATAGATATTTTATGTTTCTTAATATAAGATTTTATTGCTTTTTTATTTGTATTTAATTTTGCTGTAGCATCTTTTATTGTTTGCTCTAGCTGAGCTGCTCTAGCTGGATCTTTATATGTATATGCTCCACCAGGTACAGTTAATTTTAAGCTTTCTAGTTCTTGCTTGCTTTTACTTATTTCTGATGATGCAGCAACAATTCCTCTTGCATTATTCATCAAAGATTGATGATTATTTAATAATAAACTTAAACTAGCAACATTATTTTTCTTCTTATCAAATTCATCTCTCTTTTTTTGAAGTTGATTTGCTTGTCTTTGATATTTCACAGCTAAACTTTTATCTAGATGAAGTGATAATGAAGGATCATTTTTTACTTGTTCTAATTTACTTGTTATTTGAGTTCTAAAATTTTCAACAGATTGTTTTTCAATTTCTGCTTCTGCTTTAACTCTAGCTATTTCTTTGGTTGTAGTTTCTAAATTCTTTTTAGCAGCATCGTATACACTCTTATTTCCATCACGTTTTGCTACTGTCATTGTGCTTTCATAAAGAGCTTTATCTTGTTCTAAAGCTTGTAATTCTTTTGCTAACTTTTGTTCATTAGCACGTGCATTTTGCAATAATTTCTTTAAAGCCACATACTCATTATTTAAACTTTCTAGTTCCATATATTTTCCTCCTTAATTGGCGAATTTAAAGCGGCATCACATCTTTTTATAATATCGTCAAAGTCATCAATTAATTCATCTGCTTCAACACTTAAGTCCACTAATTCATCAATAGACAAAGTATCTATCATTTCTTTAGAAACATTTTCATTATTCATATTTTTCCCTCCTAAAATATTTTTTCGTAAGTTTCTCTTTGTCTCAATATACTTATTATATCATATATTTTCTATTTTTGCAAGTTATGTAAACACTTTTGCTAACTTTTTTTCATTATACAAGATTTACCACTGCAAAACAATAAAAATGTAAAATTGTAACATAAATTTAATATTATTTTAATATTTGCAAAGAATGTTCAGCAAGCTTTTCATACCTTAACTTTTTATCCTTTATTTTGTTACCCTCTAATTGCATAATAATACCAAAATTAGCATTCATTGGTTGGAACTTTTTATTTGGTGTAGAAATGTAAGTAGCTAGTGCTCCTATCATAGTTTCATTTGAAAAAATAACTTTTTCTTTATTTTCTAACCTTTTTACTGCATTTATCGCTGCTACTATTCCAGAAGATATAGACTCCACATATCCTTCTACCCCTGTTATTTGTCCAGCGAAAAATATATTCCTATTTTTCTTCAAATTATATGTTTCATCTAACAACATCGTAGAATTTATAAATGTATTTCTATGCATCACACCATATTTTATAAATTCAGCTTTTTCTAAGCCAGGAATCATTGAAAATACTCTTTTTTGTTCTCCAAATTTTAAATTTGTTTGAAATCCCACTAAATTATACATTGTACCTTCTGAATTATCTTGTCTTAATTGAACTACTGCATATGGTCTTTTAGCTGTCCTTGGATCATCAAAACCTACCGGTTTTAGCGGGCCAAATCTTAAAGTATCTATTCCTCTTTTAGCCATTACTTCAATAGGCATACATCCTTCAAAAATTTCTTTTTTTTCAAAATCATGTAATTCTACTACATCTGCACTAATAAGTGTATTTACAAATTTTTCATACTCTTCTTTATTCATTGGTAAATTAATATAATCGCTTCTATTTTCTTTAATCCTTTCTTTCCATATATCTATTGTTTCATCTTTTTTCTTTTCTTCTTCATATCTATCTCCATAAAAAGCAATATTAAAATCTATGCTATCTTTTTCAATAATTGGTGCAGCTGCATCATAGAAATATAGTTCATTTTCACCAGTTAATTTTTTGATTCCTATTGATAATGAATCAGAAGTAAGAGGTCCAGTTGCTATTATTGTAATAGATTCAGAAATTAAATCTTCAAATATAACTTTATTAGCATATTCTTTTATATTTTCATCATACTTACTTACTACTTCTTTATTTATTATTTCTATGTTATCATTATTTTTAATTATCTCAGTAACCTTTTCAGAAAATTTTTCTCTATCTACTGCCAATGCCTGTCCTGCTGGAACTTTCACATCATCTGCTATTTTTATAAGTAAAGAATCTAGTCGCCTAAGTTCTTCTTTTAAAAGACCACAAGCATTTGTTAGTAAATTTGATTTAAAAGAATTACTACATACAATTTCAGCCAAACTATTCTTACTATGAGCTGGTGAATATTTAGTAGGTTTCATTTCATATAACCTAACTTTTATTCCTCTTTTTGCAATTTGATACGCTGCTTCAGAACCTGCTAATCCACCACCTATTATATTAATATATTTATCCATATTTCCTCCATAAATTTTATAAACAGGCATATGCTACTAGTTAGTCATCCAGCAGCATATGCCTACTTTCATTAGAATGATTCCTCTCCTTGAATTATCTCTCTTAACCTCTTTACGCCTGTATTGTTTTCGCAATACAATTCCCACAAAGTATCTTCAAATTCGCTAATTCTTAGTTTCATAAATTTTAGTGTGAGAACTTCATTTATTGCAATGACAAGATCTATGCCTTCATTAATCCATAAGGATAATCCTAGCTCCAATGCTTTTGACATGGCACTTTCCTTTATAAAGGATATTACCTTATCCTTATCCTTATCATTTAAAAATTTTTGGATCTTTTCGTTTTCTTGATAAAGGTTTTCTGCACATTCAATCATTGCATCAAGTGCAATATTAAACGATTCTGTCTTTACAATTTTATCAATCTTTTTGATAAGACCCCTCTCACTAAAAAATCTTTCTAAGCTTTGCACTTCGGCCCCGAATTTTATTGGATAATTAGGCCGGCTATTTACATAGTTAAGACTTGACATAGGAATCCTTCCTTTCTTTTTATTTGCAACAAAATTGCAATATTATTATATCACATAAATTTACATAATTCAATCTTACTGAAAAAGTTCCATAATATCTTCTTTAGACATCTTACTGATAAACGTTTCTTTGGTAGATAACATATCATCAGCAAGTTTTGCTTTTTTCTCCTGAAGATTATATATTTTTTCTTCTATTGAATTTTTAGTAATTAATTTATATACCTGCACATTTCTTTTTTGTCCTATTCTATAAGTTCTATCTGTTGCTTGATTCTCTGCAGATAAGTTCCACCATGGATCATAATGAATAACCATATCTGCTCCAATTAGGTTAAGTCCAGTTCCTCCTGCTTTTAAAGAAATTAGGAATACTTTTATGTTTTCATTATTATTAAATTTATTTACTAAATCCATTCTATCTTCAACTTTTGTCTGACCTGTTAGTTTAAAATATTCTATGTTATTTTTCTTTAATTCTTTTTCTAAATAAGTAAACATAGATGAATATCCTGAAAATAATAATATTTTATGTCCTCCATTTACAGCATCTTTAATTATTTCCATACATTGATTTAGCTTACTACTTTCACCATCATAATTTTCTAAAAATAGCCCTGGATGACAACAAATTTGTCTTAATCTCATAAGAAGTGCTAAAATTTTTATTTGGCTATTAGCAACACCATTTGTCTCTATTTCTTCTTTTGCTTGTTTTTTAGCACTTTGCATGTAAGATAAATATATCTTTAATTGCTCTCCTGTCATTTCATTATTAAGAACAGTTATAGTTTTGTCTGGTAATTCAGTAAGTACATTTTCCTTTACTCTCCTTAATACAAATGGTTCTATCATGTTTTTTAATCTATCCATTGCTTCTTTATCTTCTTCTTTACTAATTGGCGTTTCAAATAATATTTTAAATTTATTATATGAAAATAAATATCCTGGCATTATAAAGTCAAAAATTGACCATAATTCTGACAATGAATTTTCTATTGGAGTACCTGTTAATGCATATCTAGTTTCTGCTTTTATTTCTTTAATTACTTTTGCATTTTGCGTATTATTATTCTTTATATATTGTGCTTCATCTGCAATTATATATCTAAAAGTATAATTACATTCTTTATATACATCAATATCTCTTTTTAGTAAATCATATGAAGTTATGGTAACGTCATATTTTGTAATACTTTTTATTAAATCCTCTCTTTGTTTTGATTCTCCGCTAATTACCAATGTACTTATACTTGGCGTAAATTTTGCTGCTTCTTCTTTCCAGTTTAAAGAAAGAGAACTAGGACATACAACTAATATTGGTAACTTTTTTTCCTTATCAACATTTTCTAAATATGACATTATTACCGAAAGAAGTTGCACTGTTTTACCAAGCCCCATATCATCCGCTAAAATTCCTCCAAGATTATACTCGTCTAATGTTTTTAACCAATCAAATCCAATTTGCTGATATTCTCTTAATTCAGCCTTAATTCCTTTTGGTATTTTATATTTGTCTGATATCTGCCTACTATACACATCATCTATTAATTGTTTATATTTTTCACTTTTTTTGATTACAATATTTTCGTTTTTCTTTAAGATTTTATCTAAATATAATCCTCTATATAATGGTAACTTTACTTCTCCTTCTAATAATTCTTCATAATCTATATTTGCACTATCTGAAATTTTCGTTATAATGTCTAAAGAATTGTTATTTTCTAGTTCAACAAATTCACCATTTTTTAGTCTGTGATATTTTTTCTTTAATTTGTATTTTTTCATTATTTCTAAAATTTCAGTTCTATCTATATCAATATTGGATAAATCTATACTCAAAAGATTATTTTCAATTTTTACACCTATTGAATTAATTTTTGGTTTTAATATTTGTTTTGTTTTAAATCTTTCAGTAGCTAAAACTTCGAATTTTGAAATATATTTTTCTATATCATACTCTAAAAAATTAAAAATATCATCATCCTTTACCAACACTAATTTGTTATTTTTTTGATTATACATAAATCCGGAATGACTAAATAAATCTAGAGCCTTTGATTCTTCTATAGCATTTCTTGGAATTTTTTTATCTACTTCCTCAAAAGGACTAAATTCAAAATCATCATATTTGAATTTTATATCTGCAGTTATATAATGTTTTTGATTATAATCTAAGAAAACTTTAACGTTTAATTTTTTAGGCATATATCTGTTTAATTCATCTTGATCTACATTATCTAGATTTATTTCATACTCTAATAAAGGCATTACTAATGAATAAAAGTCCGCAAATTCATCTTTTTTTAGTATAATTCCCTTAGTCAAATTTATCTTATATATATTAAGTAATTTAATTATAGAATTCTCATATTTTCTTGAGCACCTATACATTTTATCTTGTTGTAAAAAATAACTGTAATTTTTTCCTTCTATTATTAAATAATCAAATACGTCTACATTTGTTGTAATAATATAATTTTCATTATTTTTTTCTTCTAAAAAATATTTTATATTAGGAGTATTATCCACAAATTCTACTCTCTCTGTGGAATAATCACTATATATTTCAACTTTCTTGCCTTTTAATATATCAAATAATTCATCTAATCCTGAATTTGATATCACTATATATGCATTATCTAAAACATTTGTATAATATCTTTCTTCTGATTCATTTGCATATTTAATAATTTCAGCATATTTTAATACATAATCTAAAAGAGGTAAACTTTCTTGTTCAAAATTTTCTCTTATATGCATAAATTCTAGCTTAGCACCATACTTATAGTTTTCTTTATTTACCATTCTTGTATAAAATTCTGGTAAATCCTTTATTTTATACATTTGTTTATTTCCAATTCTCACTTCTAATCTAAACGTTTTTAAATTTTCTTTATATATAAGTCTTGGCTCTAGTCTTATTTTTTCATCACATATTATTAAATCTTTATCTTCTTTTTGTTCATCTGTATAAAATGAACTTATCATTTGCCTATATATTCTATATTGGTCTTGATTTCTTGCTTTTTTTACTACTGGATTATTCTTATTAAGAGTTTTTATATATGAGGGATTTTCTTTAATTTCCAAAGCAGTCGCTAAAATATGCTTACATGTTCCATATGTTGATTCATAATCTGGACACGTACAACTTAAATTTTCAATTTCTCCATTTTTTATTTCTATATATGTAGAATAATTATTTAGTTTTCCTTCTACTTGTGCATGTATACTAAAGTTGACTTTATTATCATAAGTTATCTTTGTTATTTTTATCTTTTTTTCTTTAATTATTTCTTCGGCTTTTTCTTGTCTCTGGTCTCCTGCTGAATTTTTTAATTCTTCTATTACTTCATCATTTATCAACATTGATCCCTCCAAAATATAACCAATTAACCTAGTCATATATTATACACCAAAATTCTATTTTATACAAGTATTTACAAAGTATTTATTGGCTTATTTATAACAATTTGACATAATTATATTAACACTAAAATCCATGAAAGGTGAGATTAAACATGAAAAACTCAAATAACATCTCGAATCAAATTTCAAACAAACACGCAACCAATCCAAAGTAAGACTATTGAAAGTTTAAAATGCCTATTTGACGAGTATTCTGAAAATTTTTCAGAGAGAGACCTTGAAAACTTATATTACAGTGGGCACATTGAATTATCTGATGCTCAAGTTCAACGGATTCATGACATTGTCTCTATAAAATGTTCTAACGAAAACGAGCTTGCAACTGTATTTGAAGAACTATTAAAATACTTGAAAGAAAGTAAATGGACTCTATTCATACCAGCAAGTAAAAAGTTAATTTCTTCTTTAAGTCCGTGGGAACTCTCACAAATATTTTTAAAAAATGATATGCAGCCAACAATAGCATTGAAGGCATTTGAGTCTTAAACTCACTCAAAAGCAGACTGGTTTTCCATCCTGCTTTTCTCTTTTTACTTTTTTATATTCCTCTTATATTTTCCATATTATAATTTGCAGTTGCTTCTTTTTTAATATTTATAATGT
>CALXPX010000048.1 GCA_944390305.1 uncultured Clostridia bacterium | reverse complement strand
GGATATGACAAACATTTAGATTATACCCCAATTGCAGAACCAATTATTAAAAATGTTAGTAAGCTAATTTTAGTTGGGCAAACTGCAAATAAAATAGAAAAAGCAGTAAAAAATGAGGGAAAAGCTAAAGGGATAACTATTCCTATATATAAGTGTGAGACATTAGAAGAAACAGTAAAAATAGCAAAGGAAGTTGCAAAAGAAGGAGAAGTAGTATTATTTTCACCAGCAAGTGCAAGCTTTGATATGTTTAAAAATTTTGAAGAAAGAGGAAATAAGTTCAAAGAATTAGTAAACAATCTGTAACTAAAAATACTTTCTAGCATATTATACGCTAGGAGGTATTTTTATATGTATTATCAAAATTATGAGGACTATATGAAAAATGTTTTAGGAAGTAATTATACTCAAGATGAGTATATGGATATGAACAGTTCAAGGCAAATTTATCCATACAATAATTATAATTATTATGTACCTACATATACTCAGCCTACTGCTAATGCATTTCAAAATAATAATATAACTGATGTATCAATACCATTTGGAAAAGAAGCCTTAGAAGTAGCAAATTTAAATAATGAAAGTATAAACGCAAATGTAAATACAAATAGTAATATAAATATAGCAAAAATAAGAAAAATGTACCCAGATATATATGTTATTTTAAATCCAATGGTAGAAAAAACATTAAGTGAAAATGCAAATAAAGAAATAACAGAAGAAGTTCTAGAAGCAATGACAAATCAAATATATGATTCAGTTGAAGAAGATATGATTGCAAATACCAAAGTTGCTTCAAATAATAATTCTATACAAGAAAATAAAAATAGAAATTTAAATAAAACATCTCAAGTATCTACTCCAATAACAGCTGCATCAAATTTAAATAAAACAGCTGTAAGAAGAATAGGAAATCCTACACTAAGGGATTTAATAAAAATTTTGCTTATTAATAAACTATTGGAGAATTTTAATAGAAACAATAGACCGGGAAGCCCAGGAAATAGAATGCCTAGACCTATGCCAAGACAAGACTACAGACCACCTATTATGCCAATGCCAAGAGTAAGTTATCCTGCGATGAATTACTTTTCAACTCCATATCCAGAAGACGAATATATAGTTTAATTTATTTGACAAAAATTTGCATATCATATAAGATATTGATAATACTAATGAAAAGGAGAATAAAATGACAGTTATAGAAGATGCAAAAATAAGAAAACATAATATGAAACTATATCCTAGATATTTGATGCTAGGATTTGATTTACTATTTTTTTATGGAGTCAGAGTAATGTTCCTTTCAGAAGTTAAAGGTATATCTGACTCCCAAATTCTTTTATCTGGGGCAGTATATGCTATTTCAATGATAATAATGCAAATTCCAGCAACATTAGTAACGTCAAAAATAGGATATAAAAATACTGCAATACTTGGTAATATTATAAATATTATTTGGGCAATTCAAATTATGGCATTTAATAGTTTTTTAGGATTATTTATAGCTCAAATACTTAGTGGCATGGCATTTGCACTTAAATATGTTTCTGAATCTAATTTATTAAGTACCTCCATACCACAAATGGCAATATATCAAAGAAATGAAATATTTACTAGATTAGATAAAAAAGGCTTTTATAGATATTGTATAATATCGGCAATATCAACAATACTCTCTGGATTTTTATATAACATAAATCCATATATACCTATAACATTATGCTTAATATGTATTATTGCATCAACAATAATTTCATTCAATTTTGCAGATATTAAAACCGAAGATAATAGTGCAAATAGTTTTAAAGATTATGTAAAAGAACTAAAAAAAGGATATAAATTTATAACAAAGTCAAAAAGACTAAGAGCATTATTTTTAATGGCAGGAACTATTTGGGGAATTATTGTATTATTAGACACTTATCAATTAACTTTACTTCAAGACATAGGAGCAACATCAGTACAAATAGGATTTGTTTTTGCAGCATTTGAACTTACTAAAGGCCTATTTTCTAATAGTGCACAAGATTTCAATAAAAAATTTAAAAATAGGTCATTAACAAATATTTTAATGATATTTGCGACAGGATTTATATTTGCAGGAATAATTGCATCAACGCAAATACAATTTATATATAAATTTATTCTAATAATAATAATTTTACTTATATTAGGTGCAGCAAATGCTATTGATCAAATATTAGCAAAAAAATATATAAATAATTTTACAACAACAAAAATTTTAGCTCCAATTTACTCAGCTAAAGCTATTGCAGACAATCTTTCAAGAACAATAATGACTTTAACAGGTTCCGCAATTTTAGGGATATGGAGTATAAATTATTCTATGATAATAATGGGAGTAATAATATTATTTATATCTTTAGTTTTAACAATTTATTCTAAGGATAAATTAGGATTAAATCCTAACGAATACACTCAAAAAGATATATATAAAAGATAAAAGATAAGAAAAAAGACAAAATTGTTATCTAAAATAACAATTTTGTCTTTTATAATCACATATAATAATTCTAGTAGTTCATGAATAAAAGCCAATTAAATGCATATAATAACATTAGCTAAAACAGAGGAGAAAAGAAAAAATGGTTTCTGATGTGAATTATTGGAGTAAAGTTTTAAAGCGAATTTTTATCTTGGCTTTAACATTTGGATTAATACTCATTTGTTTCAAATTATCAGTATTTTATATGCCATTTTTAGTATCTTTTGTTTTAGCTTTATTATTAGAACCAATTATTAGATTCTTTATGAAAAAATTTAAATGGACAAGACGTTTTAGTGCCATTTTTGTAATGCTTATTGCTCTTTTAATAATAGTTGGAATTATAGTGTGGGGAGTAATAACATTATTTTCAGAAGCTAATAATTTATTAGATAATTCTGAAATGTATTATAGCAAAGCTAAAGAAATTATAGATAACGCAACAAAAAATGCGAATATTATAGGCAGAATACCAGAAGAATTGAGGACTAGTATTCAAAATGTTGAAAATAATCTTGTAAATGATATTTCTAATTGGATTACTGGAATATTAACAAGCATAACTAATTGGATCATAGAAGTTCCAAACTTAATCTTAGCAGTTTTTTTCTCGGTAATGTCACTTTATTTTTTATGTACAGATAAAATATACATGATAGATCAATTAGAGCACCATCTTCCAGAATTATGGATGAAAAAGCTAACTAAACATTTAAAAGAAATTGCAAAGGCACTTGGAGAATATTTAAGAGCAGAAGCAACATTAATTTTTATATCTTTTGTAATATCGTTAATTGGACTTAGTATATATAGTATGATAGGTCTTAATATTGAATTCCCACTGCTTGCTGCTTTAGGTATAGGTTTTATAGATGCTCTTCCTATACTTGGTTCTGGAACAGTAATGGTACCATGGGCAATATTAAGTGCTTTAAATGGAGATATAGTTTTAGGAATAGCAATAATAGGCCTTTGGGCAATTATGAGCATTGTAAGACAATTTCTAGAACCAAAACTTGTTGGAAAGCATATAGGAATACATCCTGCATTTACATTAATTGCAATGTATACAGGATATAAACTTTGGAATGTAACAGGTTTAATTATAGGACCAATATTATTGATCATTTTTAAAAATATATTTGCAGGTATACTAGATAAGGGAGTTATGAAAGCAATATTTGATAGATAGTTAGTTAATCAGTAGGCAAATAAACAAATTCATCTTTAGGAGCTGTAATGGTTTTTATATCTGAAATTTCAAGCATAGGAATTTCACCATTATAGTTTCCTTTTTTTATTGTTCCAGTAACTTCTATCCAAGAGCCAGTATCATATTTAGAAGCATTATTACATTCGGAAAATATACCAACTACAACTGCTGTATTATTATCCATAATCATTGTTCTAGCTACAACAAATTCATTAGAACTGAAATCAGGTAGTCTATATACATATCCAACAATTTTTATTTTTTTCCCTAAATAATTATTAATATTATCATGAGAAGCTTTTAAGAAATTTGTATATTCCTCTGATGTGATCTCCAAAACCTCAGAATCTTTTGAAGAAATAGAATTTACCTTTGCATTATTAAATATTTTCAAACCTACAAATATAAATAATGCAACTATTAATATTATTAAAATTACTAATGCAATTTTCCATAACTTTTTTCCATTAACTTTAAAATTTAATATAAACATATTATTAAAAGTCTCCTTAATTAAATATCTTTATAAAATGTATGTAACATTGCTTGTCTTTTATTCTCTAATAATATATAATTTGTAAAAATATTAATATATTAATAAATAAATGTAAATGAAGGAAATTGAAAATGAAAGATGTAACAATTCGAATACTTAAAAAATATAGATGGAAAATATTATTAGTTATTTTCCTTGTTTTTATAAATGTTTATTTATTATCACTACCGTCAAAAATAGTTGGAAATATAGTAGATGCATTATATAATTTAGAACAAAATAAAGAAAATATATTAAATAGCACGTATTTTTTGATTTTTGTATGTATCATTGTATTACTCCTTAGAATTGTTTGGAAATACTATGAAAATGACATTGTTAGAGGATTCGAAAGAGACTTAAAGATAGATCTATTTAATAGGTTTTTAAAACTAAAAGAAACTGAAGTGCAAAATATTAAAAATGGAGAACTAATGTCATATTTTATTAAAGATATTAATGAAATAAGAAGAGCTATATATAGAATATTATCTCATGGCACTAGAATTATTTTTACACTTGTTATTATCGTATTTCAAATGATCCAAGGTGTTAATTTGAATCTAACAATTGCTGTTATGATTCCAATTTTAATAGGGACATATTCAGTTGTAAAAATAAAAAAATATGTAGAAAAGAGCTTTAAAAAATCTCAGAAATATTTTACCTCTATGTCAGAATATATGCAGGAAAGCACAGATGGAATAAAAACAATAAAAGCATATTCTTGTGAAGAAGATAAATTAAAAGAATTTATAAAAAAGAATAAAAATGTATACAGCAGTAATAATACAGTAGAAATTTTTTCTAATATGATTAAATTAAGTCTAGACATATGTTTTGGAGCTTGTTATGCTATTTCCTTAATATATGGTTCTGCATTAGTTATTAACAATACAATAACAGTAGGAGAGCTTGTAACATTTAATGGATACATTGCTTTATTTAATAACCCTATAAATTGGCTTCCACAAATTATTTCTGTATATAAAAGAGCACAAATTTCTTATCATAGATTAGAAAAAGTATATAATTTAAATATAGAAGAACCGGATGAAAAAGCCATAATACCAAATGAAAAATTAGTAGGAGATATAAAGATAAAAAATTTAAGCTTTTCATATCCAGGATTTATAGGAACTGTTCTAGATAATATTAGTTTAAATATAAAGGAAGGGCAAACCATTGGAATAATAGGAACTGTAGGTAGTGGAAAAACAACATTAATGGATTTACTTACCAAACTTTATAATCTTCCAGACGGAAAAATTACAATAGGAGGAAAAGATATAAATAATATTCCAGCAGAGACAATTAGAGATAATATATGTTATATAACACAAGATGCTTTTTTATTTTCTTCTAGCATAAAAGATAACATTTCTCTATTTGATGAAAATTATGATGAATATGAAATAGAAAACAGCACAAAAGAAGCCATTTTAGATGAAGATATAGAAAAATTTTCAAATGGAATATATACAATTATTGGTGAAAATGGAGAGGATTTATCAGGAGGGCAAAGACAAAGAGTTACAATTTCAAGAGCTTTTTTAAAAAATAGTAGTATATTAATATTTGATGATACTTTTTCAGCATTAGATAATAAAACATCTAAAAGACTTATTAAAAATATTAATAAACTAGCAAAAGGAAAAACTTGTATAATTATTTCTAATAAAGTTTCAGATGTTAAATATAGTGATAAAATTATAGTACTTGAAAATGGAAAAATCCAAGAAGAAGGAACACATGATGAACTTATTGCTAATCATAATATTTATTTTAAATTTTATATGCAGCAAGCAAAAAATACGAAATCAAATTTACTAAATTGAAAGGATTTATATAAATGAAAAATAAGACACTATCTAGAGTAATAAAACTAGTAAAACCTAAAACTAAACCTTTAATAATTATTACAATATTAGCAATTATGGTTAGCTTAATAGAAATAGCAAAACCATATTTAATAAAAATTGTCATAGATGATTATTTAAGCTATGGAATAACCACAAAAGAAAACATAAGTATAGAAATGTTAGGAATTATATACATAATTATTACTCTGTTAGGAAGTTTACTATATTTTGCAATCACAACTTCTACAAGCATAATAGGGGAGGATGTTATATATTCATTAAGAAATAAATTATATAAATATATAATGAATGCTAATATTCCTTTTCATGATAAAACTCCTTCAGGAACTTTATTTGTAAGAACAATAAGCGATGTAGAAGATATATCTTCATTATTTAAAGATGTTATTACTACATTTTTTAAAGACGCAATAATGATAATTGCTTTAATAGTAATGATGCTATTAGTAGATTATAGACTATCTTTAATATGTCTATTACTAATTCCATTTGTTGCAGCATTATCCATAGCTATAACTAAAATAAGTAGAAAAGTAAGAGAATATTCCAAGAAAGTAAAAACTGATTTGAATGTTTTTTTAGCTGAATCTATATATGGAGCTAAAATTATAAAATTATTTAACAGACAAAATCAAAAAGAAAAACAATGCCAAACTTTATGCCAAAAATTTTATAAATCAAGAATTCCAACAGCTTTTACAAATGGATTTATAGTATCTTTTATGATTATTTTTGAAAATTTGGGAATTTCAATAATTATATGGGCTTGTGTATATAATTTTTGGAATATAAATTTAGATGTAGGAACAATATATTTATTTATTACATATCTTAAACAAATTTTTGAACCAATACAAAGAATAGTCGAAAATTTTGAAACAATACAAGAAGCAATTGTTTCAATAAACAAGATATATGATATATTAGATAAAGAAAAGAACTTAGAAAATTTAGAAAGCGGAATAATCCCAAATGATTTAAAAGGAAAGATAGAATTTAAAAATGTATGGTTTTCATATAAAAAAGACGAATGGATATTAAAAAATGTAAGTTTTACAATTAATCCAGGAGAGAGTGTTGCTTTAGTAGGAAAAACAGGTGCCGGAAAAACAACTATTATTAATCTTATAAATAGATTTTATGATATACAAAAAGGTCAAATTCTTTTAGATGGAATTGATATAAAGGAATTAAATATAAAATATTTAAGAAAAAAAGTTGGAATGGTTTTGCAAAAGCCATTTATATTTGCAAATAGCATAAAAGATAATATTAGATTGAATGATAATATTCCTGATGATATTATTAAAGAATCTATAGCTCTTGCATCTGCTAATAATTTTATAGATAGACTACCAAATGGAATAAATGAAATTGCTTATGAAAGAGGTAGTTCATTTTCAGCTGGGGAAAAACAACTATTAGCATTCGCAAGAATATTTGCTCATAATCCATCTGTTTTTATATTAGATGAAGCAACTGCTAATATAGATACAAAAACAGAAGCATTAATAAAAAAATCAATAGATAAAATATCGAAAAATAAGACATCAATATTTATTGCACATAGATTATCTACTATTGTAAATGTAGATAAAATTATAGTGTTAGAAAATGGAAAAATAGTAGAAAAAGGAAATCATAATGATCTTATGAGTATAGAAAATGGATATTATAAAAAATTGTATAGTGCATATTATGAAGGATTAGTTAGATAAAATTAACTAACAATAACATATTTTTGCTTTTAAATATTGCCAAAACTAAAATTAAGTGATATATTATACTAGTATAAAAATGATTACATACGAGAAAAGAGGAAAATTATGAAATTATTTAAATCTTATAGTGAGAAAGAAGTAAAAAGAGTAATGCCATTAGTAAATAAAATTAATAACCTAGAAGATGAAATGGCAGAACTTTCAGATGATGAACTAAAAGCAAAAACATCTTATTTTAAAGATTTATTAAAAGAAGGAAAAACTTTAGATGATATTTTACCAGAAGCATTTGCAGTTGTAAGAGAAGCATCTAAAAGAGTCTTAGGAATGAGACATTTTGATGTCCAATTAATAGGTGGTATAATCTTACATCAAGGTAGAATTGCCGAAATGAAAACTGGTGAAGGAAAGACTTTAGTTGCAACTCTTCCAGCATATTTAAATGCACTAACAGGAGAAGGTGTACATATTATAACAGTAAATGATTACTTAGCTAAAAGAGATAGTGAATGGATGGGAAAATTATATAACTTTTTAGGACTATCTGTTGGATTAGTTATAAGTGGCATGAAACCTAATGAAAAACAAGAAGCATATAACTGTGATATAACTTATGGAACAAATAATGAATTTGGATTCGATTATTTAAGAGATAATATGGTTGTATATTCTAACCAATTAGTGCAAAGAAAATTAAATTATGCAATAGTAGACGAAATAGATAGTATTTTAATTGATGAAGCAAGAACACCTCTTATTATTTCAGGTAGAGCAAATCAAGCATCAGATATATATAAAAAAGCAGATAGGTTTGTTTCAAAACTAGAAGCGAAAACAATAATTGAGGAAGATGTTAAAAACGAAGAGCAAGCAATAGATAATGAAAAATATGATTACATAGTAGACTTAAAAGCAAAATCTGCATCGCTTACTCAAAAAGGTATATCTAAAGCAGAGAAAGAATTTGGCTTAGAAAATTATAATGATATAGCCAATTCTGAATTAGTACATGCAGTAAACCAAGCTTTAAGAGCACATGGTATAATGAAAAAAGATGTAGACTATATAGTAAAAGAAGGACAAGTATTAATCGTTGACGAATTTACTGGACGTATTATGTATGGAAGAAGATATAATAACGGTTTACATCAAGCAATTGAAGCAAAAGAACATGTAAAAGTTGCAGATGAATCTAAAACACTTGCAAACATAACATTCCAAAATTACTTTAGAATGTATGATAAAT
>CALXPX010000047.1 GCA_944390305.1 uncultured Clostridia bacterium | reverse complement strand
TATATATAGGAATAGTTATCCCTTTAGCTTTTCCCTCATTTTTTACTGCTTTTTCTATTTTATTTGCAGTTTGCCCGACTAAAATTAGCTTACTAACATTTTTAATAATTGGTTCTGCAATTTGGGTATAATCTAAATGTTTGTCATATCCTCCCGCTATTAATACTATTTTTTCATCAAAGGAATTAAGTCCTGCTATAGTTCTTGTTGGACTACTTCCTATTGAGTCATTATACCATTGTACATTATTTATAGTTTTAATATACTCTAATCTATGTTCCACTCCTGGAAATTTTTCGATTGTCTTTTTGGTTATATCTTCTTTAGCAAATTCTAAAGTAGCGCATATTGCTGCACAAGCATTTTCACAATTATGGATCCCTCTTAATTTCATATTTTTCTGTTTTATTAAATGTTTTCTAGTTCCATCTTCACATAATTTTATAATATTATCTGTCCTATCAAAAATAACACCATTTTCTAACTTTTGCTTACTACTAAAATACCTTACTTTTCCCTTTGATTTCTTATAAAATTCTTTTGTTATTTCATTATCTGCATTTGTTATAAGAATTCCTTTTTCATTTTGATGCAAAAATATATTCATTTTACTTTCTATATATTCTTTATAATCTTTATGTATGTTTAAATGATTAGGAGATATATTTGTTATTACTGCTATTTGAGGGCTTATTGTCATATTCATTAATTGAAAACTACTTAGTTCAAGAACTACTATATCTTCTGGTTTCATTTCAGAAATTTTTGTAAATAGAGGTGTTCCTATATTTCCACCTAAAAAGCATTTATAATTATTAGCTTTTAATATTTCATATATTAATGTAGTTGTTGTTGTTTTACCATCACTTCCTGTTACTCCTATTACAGTACTAGGTGTTAATTCTAATACTTTTTCAATTTCAGAAGTAAGTATTGCTCCATTTTCTACTTCTTTTAATATTTCTGGTGTATCTGGTCTACAACTAGGAGAACGGAAAATATAATCAAATCCTACCAGATGTTCTAGGCTCTTTTCACCTAAATAATATACCATATTATAATCTTCTAATTTTTCAATAACGCATTTTTCGATTTTATCTTTTGGCTTACTGTCAAAAGCTGTTACATATGCATTGTGAGCGTAAAAATAATCTAATAGAGGTATATTGCTTACACCTAATCCTATGACAGCAATTCTTTTGTTTTTTATTTCATTATTAAATTTTTCTAAATCTTTATTTATATAGTTCATTAATTGATCCTCCTATATGGCTTAAAACTTTTTTTGCTGATTCTTTTGCATTTTTGCAATCACTTACATCAACTTCTATGCTTTTTTCATATAATTTATTAAATCCTGCCATTTTATGCATTTCATCTCTTTTTATTATCATATTTTTTATTTCTTCTTTTGAATATTTACCATTATATTGATTGTATCTTCTTTTAACTCTTTCATCTATATTTGCTGTTATATATACATGATAAGTCATCTCTGGATATATTGTTACTAAATCTCTAGCTGATAATATAATATTAAATTTTTTTCTATATGTGTCTATCACTTCTTTTGCAAATTTATATAAATTAGAGCTATTAGATTTAGTAGCTAAAGCCATTTTGGATACTTTAATTGAATTTTCCATATCCTCAATTTTTTCATCAGAAATTTTTTTATTATTTATATAAATTTTTGTTATATTATCTTCTATTTTAAATTCAACTTTCAATCTTTTCATTAACTCCATAGGATCAATATTAGATATATTTTCTTTTAGATTATTTATATCTAAATTATTTTCTTTAATTCCTTGTATTATTCCTCTATATATCTCTCCTGCATCTATAAATATGCTATTTGGAATCATTTTTACAAGTTCTTTACATATTGATGTTTTTCCTGATGCAACCATTCCTTCTATACCTATTACTATCTTTTCGTTCATTTATTTTTCTCCTAATTTTAAAGTCTTTTTTTATTATATCATTTAAAAAAATAGAAGTAAATAATGAATGGAAAAGAAAATGTACTAAATATATTTTTATATATTAGTACATTTTTATATATTTTTATTATATAATATTTTTATTTATTAAATCTTCTTCTAACTTTTTTGCATTTATAAATTGTATACCCTGTATTCCTACACTTTCAGCAACATTAATATTAGTAATTAAGTCATCTATAAAAATGGTTTCTTCTGGTTTAGCATTTATTTTATCTAAAACTTTTACAAAAGTTATGCTGTCTTCTTTTATAGATTCTAATTCATATGAAAAAAACATATAGTCAAATATTTTTAAATCATTATTTGTTTTTAAAACATATTCTATCCATTCTTTAACATTATCTGAAAGAAGTATTAGTTTATATCTATTTGTATTTTTCACCTTTTTTAATACCTCTATTGTTCCTGGTATTTTTTTATTTAAAACTTTTCTCATAGTATTTTTAAAATCTTCTGCCGATATATTCCATTTAGTTATACTTAAAAATTCATTAACATATTCATCTTCACTTAAGTGTCCTTCCATTAATTTAATAAATAATGGGAAATTTTTTGTTTTTTCTAATTCGATTTCTTTTTCAGGTATGCTAAGAATAGGACTAAGCTCTTTTCCTATTCCCATAAAACCTTGTATAATAACTTCTGATAAATCTGAAATAATGTATTTTATCATCTATTTTCCTTTCTAGTTTAAGTATTTTTTTAAGAACTTACCTGTATAGCTTCTTTCGTTTTGACAAATTTTTTCTGGAGTACCAACTGCTATAACTTCCCCGCCTTTATCTCCACCTTCTGGTCCTAAATCTATTATATAGTCACAGGTTTTTATTAAATCTAAATTATGCTCTATTACAAATACAGAATTTCCACCATCGACTAATCTTTGCAAGATATCAATTAGTCTATGTACGTCATCTATATGAAGACCGGTTGTTGGTTCATCTAATATATATAATGTTTTTCCAGTAGAACGTCTAGATAGTTCTGTTGCAAGTTTTATTCTTTGTGCTTCACCACCTGATAAGGTTGTAGATGGTTGTCCTAATTTTATATATCCTAATCCTACATCATTTAGTGTTTGTATTTTTTGTTTTATTCTTGGTATATTTTCAAAAAATTTTAAAGCTTCTTCAACAGTCATATCTAATACATCAGAGATATTTTTTCCTTTATATTTTACCTCTAAAGTTTCTTTGTTATACCTTTTTCCTTTGCAAACTTCACATGGTACATAAACATCGGATAAAAAATTCATTTCAATTTTTATAATTCCATCTCCACTACAAGCTTCACATCTTCCACCAGGCACATTAAAACTGAATCTTCCTTTATCATAACCTCTTAATTTAGCTTCATTTGTTGTTGCAAATATTTCTCTTATTATATCAAATACTCCTGTATATGTAGCAGGATTAGAACGAGGTGTCCTTCCAATTGGAGATTGGTCTATATTAATTATTTTATCAATATTATGTAATCCTTTTATTTCTTTACATTTACCTACCTTTTCATTTGATTTGTTTAGTTCTTTATTTATGTTTTTATAAAGGACTTCATTTACAAGAGTACTTTTTCCTGATCCTGATACTCCTGTAATACATACAAATTCTCCTAATGGAAATTTGACACTTACATTTTTTAAATTATGTTCTTTAGCACCAATTACTTCAATTGACTTGCCATTAGATTTTCTTCTTTTTTTAGGTACATTTATTTGTTTTCTGCCAGATAAATATTGACCTGTAATTGAATCAGTAACTTTTGAAATCTCTTCTGCTGTACCTTGTGCCATGACTTTTCCACCATGCACACCTGCTGCTGGCCCTATGTCTATAACTTCATCTGCTGCATACATAGTATCTGTATCATGTTCGACAACTATTACAGAATTTCCTAAATCTCTTAATTTCTTTAATGTTAAAATTAGTTTATCATTATCTCTTTGATGAAGTCCAATACTTGGCTCATCTAATATATACATAACACCAGTTAAGCCTGATCCAATTTGAGTTGCTAAACGAATTCTTTGAGATTCTCCTCCTGAAAGAGTTGCAGCACTTCTTGAAAGTGTTAGATAATCTAATCCAACATCAATTAAAAATTGTAATCTTTTATTCAATTCTTTTAATATTTGATCTGCAATAATGCTATCTTTTTCACTTAATACTAATGAATTTATATATTCTTTTATATGAACTATTGACATATCTGTTAATTCGTTAATGTTTTTATTTCCTACTTTAACAGATAAGCTTTCTTTTTTTAGTCTTGCTCCATGGCATTCTGGACATTCCATATTACTCATGTACATTTCATAAAATTGAAGCATCCCTTGAGATTTGGTTTCTCTATGTCTTCTCTCCAATGTAGGAATTACTCCTTCGAAAGGTACTTTATTTTTTCTTACTCCAAATGCTGTTTCATATTCAAATTCTATTTCTTCTTCACCAGTTCCATAAAGAATTTTATCTAAGAAATCTTTTGGAAGGTCTTTTATTGATTTAGATATGTCTACTCCATAATGTTTCCCAATTGCTTCAAAATACATTTTAGCAATTGTATCACCTTTTTTCATTGTACTTGCTCCAAAGGCTTTAACTCCATTATATAATGTTAAATTCCTATCAGGGATTATTAAGTTTTCATCCATTTTCATAAGATATCCAATTCCTGTACAAGTTGGACAAGCGCCTACTGGATTATTAAATGAAAACATTCTTGGAGATAATTCTTCAAAGCTGATATTACAATCAGGACATGCATAGTTTCCACTATATAATAATTCTTTTCCTCCAATTACATCTACTGTAACTAAATTATTTGCATTTTTCATAGCTGTTTCTATGGATTCTGTAAGTCTTGCTCTTATGTCATTTTTTATTACTAATCTATCTATTACTATATCTATATTATGCTTTTTATTTCTGTCTATATCAATATCATCATTTAAGTCAACACTTTCTCCATCTATTCTAGCTCTTACAAACCCTTCTTTTTGGAAATCTTCTAATAACTTTTTATATTCTCCTTTTCTTCCTCTAATTACTGGTGCTAATATTTGAATTTTGGTACCTTCTTGTAATTCTAGTATGTTATCTACAATTTGATCAATTGTTTGTTTTTCTATTTTTTTACCACACTTTGGACAATAAGGTATACCTATTCTAGCATATAATAGACGAATATAGTCATAAATTTCTGTTACAGTTCCTACTGTTGAACGTGGATTTTTAGAAGTTGTTTTCTGGTCTATTGATATTGCTGGAGATAGTCCTTCTATAGATTCTACGTTTGGCTTATCCATTATTCCTAAAAATTGTCTAGCATATGATGAAAGACTTTCTACATATCTTCTCTGTCCTTCTGCATATAAAGTGTCAAATGCTAATGATGATTTTCCTGAACCAGAGAGTCCTGTTATAACTACTAACTTATCTTTTGGTATTTCTATATCTATATTTTTTAAATTGTGTTCTTTTGCTCCTTTAATTACTATTTTATCATTCATTTCTACACCCACTTATATTTAAATTTGCTCTAATTATTATAAAACATTTGTTTTGTGGTGTCAATATTTTCTTTACTTTTATTTTGTGTTTTGATATAATAATTTTAACATGTATTATTGGAGGTATTAATATGGATGATAATTTTATGGAAAGATTAGATAATATTCAAGATTTACATAGAATGTTAGATACAGTTACTAATCAAAAACAAGATCAAATTATATCTGGTCAAGAAGAAGTATATGATGTTGTAAGACATGATAATATGCAATTTAAAATAACCCAAAATGGTAAAGAATTTGAAGTTACTAAAAATGTTTATGAGGTTTTGACTGAAAAAAATGGTGAACTTTATCATGAATTCTATGATGACCAAGGTAATCTTCTTCTTCCTCCCATGTCAGATAAAACATTTAATGATGGAAAAGCTTTATCTGAATTAGAACAAGGTAATTTTGATGAAGATTCTCTTATATATAAAATATATAATGACCAAGATTCAAAATCTTTAGAAGAATTAGAAAAAGAACAAACTAAAGAAATTGCAGAAAACTTGGATATGGATCCAGAAACTGTTAAAGAATTAAATTTACTACAAGTTGATACTGAGCAAAAAGCACCAACTGATAAAGCTAAATTGGAATTAGAAAAATATATGGCTCTTGGTATGGTTGTAGATACAAATGAACTTGCTACTTCTGATGAAACAATTAAAGAATTTCTTAATACAGATGCAAATATGTTGTTGGCAGTAAAAATTAATGATGATTGGAAAGTTTTTAAAGTAGATGAAAAAGGTAAATTATCAGTAGAAAAAAATTTACAAATTTCATCAACTACTAACCCTTTTAGAACTATAGGAGAAGATGGAAATGCTGAAATCAGAAGACCTGAAATCGAATTTATAAGAAAAGATAAACCAGATCATTCTTTAGCTATAGACACTGTAAATGATGAAAACAGAACTCAAATGTTTTTAGTTGCTGGTAATAGCAGAACTGCATCTGAAATAGAGAGTACTTCTACTAGATCTCCATATGCAGATGCAAGAAACAATGAACTTTTGCAAAAAGCTCAAGAAAATCCAGATAAAGAACAAATAAAAGATGAAAAAGAAGAAGATGTCGATCCTCATGAACCTACTTTAGAAGGCCATAAATATTATTAAAAAAGTCCTGCAAATTGCAAGACTTTTTTTATTTTAATCTAATTATTTAATTTTTAATAAGTCCAATCCTTTTTTTACATACTCATTTTCCATAAAATACTTCCATATAGAACCATTTAAATAATTTTCTATCATACACATTCCAATTCCTTTGTCAATTCCTAAATTTTCTTTTGCAAACCACTCCTCTTTTTTACAAAGATTAAAACTATTATTAAATCCATACTCTGACCATAACTTAGGAAAATTGTTATAGTAATTTTCCATTGCTTTTATTGAATCTTCTGGAGTAAATACGATTGAACCAATTGCTGCTGATGTTGCTATAGTTCCATCTTCAATTATATCTTTGCTTATTTTACATGGTGATGCTCCTATTTTTCCATTATATCCATCTGGAGTTAAACAAGCAGTTAATCCCCAAGAATTTTCACTATATGTTTTATATTTTTCCTTATTATTTATGCAATATTCCCTATTTGCTTTAGTTGCTTTTATAGAATTTTCAAACCAGTCAATTCCATTTTCATCTTTTCTTCCTCTAAAATCTATAAATGCATGAGAATATTGATAAGCAAATAAAGATCCAAAATAAGTACATACAATATCTTTTATTCTGCCATAACTTGACAATGGTTTTTCAAAACTATCATAAGTGCTTCTACTTACTGGAAAAGTTGGTGATGCAGTAGATAAAACATATACCATTAATTGTTCTCCATATATATCCCATTTTCCTTTATGACCTAATTCTCTAGAATATCCCATATAAAATTGATTTGTATCCTTATTTAAAAACCAATTCCAATTTATTTTTTTATATATTTTTTCTACCTTATTTTTTACTTCACCCTTAAAAAATTCACCTGCTACAAATGCCCCACATATAAGAATCGCTGTATCTATTATTGATATTTCAGAGTCACTATCCTTTCTACTTCCATCATTACTTTTTATAAAATGATAATAGAAACCATTTATGTTTTCTATATTGTGTAAAAGTGTATCTAATGTCTTTAAAGTTATTCTTTTAGCCTCATTATAAGTTAAATATTCATGTATAACCCCAATTACTAAAGCACAAAATCCAAATCCAATAGATGAAATACTTGATACATCTTGATTTTCTTTTGATTCGTCATGTATTAAACCATATCCATTTTCATTAAAATTATTTTCTCTTATAAAAAAAAGATAGCTTCCCTTTAATTCTTTTTTTAAAAGTTCTTCTCCATAACATTTGTTAACCATATATCTATAATCCTCCGTCTTTTATTGTTTGCAGATATCTATTTATTATTCTAAAAAGAAAGTAATCCTTTTTAGATTACTTTCTTTTTAAGAATGGCTTTGTTTTTATATTCTTTTGATTTTTTAATATTATTTCTTTTTCTTTTTTAATTTTTTATATGATTTTTATTTGTAGAGCCTACTAACATTTAATATTTTTTATCTATTAATTAACTTATCTTTGATTTTCTTATATATAGTTTTCTAATTCTTTTATTTTATCTCTTATATCTGCTGCTTTTTCAAATTCTAGGTTTTGAGCATATTTTAACATTTCATCTGTCAATCTATTTATTGCATCTTTTATATCTTCGTCTTTGTTTATTAACTTATCTTCTTTACTATCTGTTTGATATGTTGCCTTTATTGTTTCTCTTACAGCTTTTCTTATTGTCTTTGGGGTTATATTGTGTTCTTTATTGTATTCTTCTTGTATTTTTCTTCTTCTATTAGTTTCAGATATTGCTTTTTCCATTGAAGGTGTTAGTTCATCTGCATACATAATTACTTTTCCGTCTGTGTTTCTAGCCGCACGCCCTATTGTTTGGATTAAAGATCTTTCTGAGCGAAGGAACCCTTCTTTATCTGCATCTAAGATTGCTACTAATGATACTTCTGGGATATCTAAGCCCTCTCTTAAAAGATTGATACCTACTAATACATCAAATTCGCCCAGTCTTAAATCTCTTATAATTTCCATTCTTTCTAATGCTTTTATATCTGAATGCATATATCTTACTTTTATATCTAATCCTTCTAAATATGAAGTAAGATCTTCTGCCATTTTTTTAGTTAATGTTGTAACTAAAACTCTTTCGTTTTTTAAAGTTCTTTGTCTTATTTGTTCTATTAAATCATCCACTTGGTTTTCTACTGGTTTTACATCTATTTTTGGATCTAAAAGCCCAGTTGGTCTTATAATTTGTTCTACTACTCTTTCTTTAGAATGTTCTTTTTCATAGTCTCCTGGTGTTGCACTTACAAATATAGCTTGATTTATTCTTTCTTCAAATTCATTAAATTTAAGAGGTCTATTATCAAAAGCTGAAGGGAGTCTAAATCCATAATTTACTAAAGTTTCTTTTCTTGCTCTATCTCCATTATACATTGCTCTTACTTGAGGAATAGTAGCATGTGATTCATCAATAAGTAATAAAAAGTCTTTAGGAAAATAATCAAATAAAGTAAAAGGAGGGCTTCCTGCTTCTCTACCACTTATATGTCTAGAATAGTTTTCTATTCCTTGGCAAAAGCCCGTTTCTTTCATCATTTCTATATCAAAATTTGTTC
>CALXPX010000046.1 GCA_944390305.1 uncultured Clostridia bacterium | reverse complement strand
TCGCTAGGAAGGCTTCCTAAAATTAATATTTTAGATTGTTTATCCACTATAGGAGATAATGACTTTTTTAATAATTTGTTTTCCATAACAAAATCCTATTTTATATTTATATAATACTAACATAAGAATAAAAAATATACAATAATTACTAAAATATTTATATATTAATCAAATTATATTTGACATAATTTGACTGAATATTTAAGTTGTGATATAATTATTTATATAAATATATTGTAAAGGAGTTTTTATGAGAGATACAATATTTTATTTTACAGATTTAGAAGGAACTATTTTAAGAGAAGAAGATGGAAAATTTGACAAAGAAGAGTTTAAAAAATTATTAGAACAGTTAGCAAAATTACAAGAAAGTTTAAATGCAACAGTTAAGATCAACATAGTGTCACCTATTTACATGGATCAAATGAAAATGTTAGTAAATCTTTTTGATAACCAAATTGCAGAATTTAATAAAACTTCTAGTACAGATAGATTAGAGCAAATAAATTCTGCAGTAGCTTTTCCAAAAGAAACATATAGTGGTGGAGATTACACATACGATGTCATAGAACCTTTTCCAGGAAGAATATTAGACGGAGGCGAAAGAGGAAAAGAAGTATATGTAAGAAATTGGATGGAAGCATATCCAGATGCTAAATTATATATTTATGCAGGAAATGGTAGAAATGATATTTTAGCAATGAAAAGAGTAAAAGCCAATCCAAAAGGATTCGTAATTTGTCCTAAAAATAGCAGAACAGAAGTAAAAGAGATAGCTCATTTTGTATCAAACAAAGAAGATTTAGAAGGTGTAATAGACGGGTTAGAAAAAATAAATGGAGCTGTAAGACAAAGGAGTAATAAAAGAAACAAAGATCCAGAAGAAGATTTTGAAAATAGATAAAATAAAAAATAAAAAAAATGTATAAAATAGAGAAATTTTCTAAAAATATGTATATGAAGAAAATTGTCTCTATTTTTTTAATTGTATTATTATTAACAATAATTTTAATTATAAACATAAATTCACAATTGTCTTTTGCCGAGTCCAAAAGATATATTTATGATGGGACTAATTTAAGTACATCAAAATATCCAGGATTTAAAGAAAGAATAGATGTTATAAAACAAAAGCATCCTAATTGGAATTTTATAATAATGGAAACAGGACTAGATTTTGAACAAGTAATAAAAGCACAGTATACTGGACATTTAGCAACGCCTAAAAATCTTATTCAAGGAAAATCTGGAGAATGGGTTTGTTCTATTTGTGGTGATAGGGTCTATGATACAGGAAATTGGAAATGTGCTTCAGAAGCGGCAATAAGATACTATATAGATACAAGAAATTGGTTAGTAGATAGCCCCTATCTTTTCCAATTTTTACAAACGGATTATTTAGAAACTACAGATGATAAAGTATATAATTCTTTAAATGGTACATTTTTATATTCAAGGGAAAATGCAACAATAATAAATAGAGTTTGCAAAGAAAAAAACGCTAACCCATATTATGTTATAGCAAGGCTTTTGCAAGAACAAGGGAATGCAGGAGGATATACATCTAAAATGGTAGATGCTGATGGAACTGTATATTATAATTTATTTAATATAGGAGCTAGCGGTAATTCTAAAGAAGAGGTATACAATAATGCTTTAGCAAAAGCTAAAAAAGAAGGATGGACTAGTATTGAAAAATGTTTATCTGATGGTATTACATTTTTATTCTCTTCTTATATTAATAATAAGCAAAATTCTATATACTTAAATAAATTTGATGTAGAAACATATGGAGGAGTATATGTAAGACAATATATGCAAAATATAGAAGCACCAAAGTCTGAAGGAACATCAATGTATAATAAGATGAAAAGTGCAGGGCTTTTAGAAGAAAAACTTACATTTATAATCCCAGTATATGAAAATATGCCAGGTACAAGTTCTACATCTCCAGATAGCAGAGTAGAAGCATATCCTAAAAATATAAGAGTAAAAGAAGGGCATTCTAATGTCATGATAAGAGCTGCAAGAAATACAACAAGTAGTATAGTTGGAAAGATATCAGATAGTTCAGTAATAGTATTATCTGTAGAAAGATATTCAGATGGATGGCATAAAGTAGTATTAGTAGATGGAACAATGGGATATGTCAAATTTGATACTAGTTATTTAGAAGAAATAGACGACTTAACAAATTGCTATGAAGAGGTAGTTATAAATAAAGATGATGCAATATTAAGAGTAGGACCTGGACTTAATCATATAGAAATAACTAATTTAAATAAAGGGCAAGTTATTCATAGAATAGATAATTCAGGAAGGTATAATATAGACGGAAAAATTTGGGATAGAGTTATATTATCTGACTCAAGGCAAGGATTTATTGCAAGAGATAATATTCAGGTAGTAGATTATACAGAAACATTTTTTGTAGATGCAGAAGGAGGATTATATTTAAGAGAAAGTCCAGCAGGAGAAATTATAAGAAAATTAGAAAATGGAAGTATAGTAACAAGGTTAGAAGCGGGTACTAAATTAGGAAACTACACTTGGGATAAAGTTATTACAGAAGATGGAGTAATTGGATATGTGGCAAGAGAATATTTAGTAAAAGTTAATGGAGAAGATGTACCAGATGAAAATCCAGAAAATAATATTATTTCAAATAATAACATACAAAATAATATAGAAACTGAGAATATAATAGAAAATACCATAAATGAAGTAATAGATAATGAAATTATAGGAAATAATATTATAGAAGAGAACAATATTGTAGAAGAAAATGTGACTTTGCCAGATAATACGGTAAATGATGGAAATGAAATAGAGGATAATGAAACAGAAGATGAAGAAGTAGAAACAGAAAGATTACTTGTTGTCGAACCAAAAGCAGTAGCTTCGTCAATTTCAGGAGCAATTATAGAAAGAAAAGGAGAAATTATTAGTGGTAATACAATGGTTGCAACAGGAGATATAGCAACAATAGGAGATGAAAAATATACAATTGTAAAAAAAGGTGATTCTACAGGAGATGGATATGTAAAAGCAAATGACTATTTAATAATAAAAGATCATATTATGGAAACTGGAAAAGCAAATTTAACAGGAGCATATAAAGCTGCTGCAGATGTAACAGGAGATAGTCAAGTAAAAGCAAATGATTATTTGAAAATAAAAGATCATATTATGTATGGAGTGGAGGTATAAATGAAAAAAATATTATTAAGTTTTATAATATCAGCAATAATATTATCTTGCGGTAACAATATTTTTGCAGCGTCATATAGTTTTAACTTTTCAGGACCAAGTGAAGCAAGTAAAGGACAAACAGTTACATTAACTATTACTGCTACAGGCTTAACGGGTAAAGTAAATTTAAGTAGTACGAATGCAACTTTAAGTAGTTCTTCAGTATGGGTAGAAAAAAATTCAGTTAATATAACGGCAAAAATAACAGGATTTCCTGCAAAAATAACGGCAAGCCCTAGTGAACTTACAGATAATGAGTATAATATAGTAAGTTTAGGTTCAAAAACAGTAACAATAAATGAAAAGAAAACATCTAATAGTGGAGGAAGTACAAGTAGTGGAAGTAGTTCTTCTGGAAGCTCAAGTGGAGGAAGTAGTAGTAATAAACCTTCTACAGGAGGAAGCAGTTCATCTGGAAGTAGTTCAGGAAGTTCTAGTAGTACCTCAAAACCTAATACAAAACCATCAGGAGGCACATCTTCTACACAATCACCAGATCAAACTTATGTACCAAGTGAAAATAATTTAGAAAATGGAGTAAAATCAAGCAATAATTATTTACAATCTATAACTTTAAGTGCAGGAACTTTATCACCAGAGTTTTATAGAGAAACTTTTGAATATAATGTGGAAAACTTAGATGAAAGTATTAATGAAATTGAAATATCAGCTGTAGCAGAAGATGAAAGAGCTAGTATAAGTGGACTAGGAAAAATTTCTCTTAATGAAGGAGAAAATAGAATAACTTTAGCAGTTACAGCAGAAAATGAAAGTGTAAGAGAATATATAATTGTTGTAAATAGAAAACAAACTTTGCAAGAATCAGATTTAAGACTTCAAACTTTAGAAATAAGTAAAATAAATAGAAATGGAGAATTCAGTATTTTAGATATTCCCTTTGATAAAGAAACTTTTGAATATTCTTTAGATGTAGAAGAGGATATTGAAGATTTAGATGTAAATCCATCTGTTGAAAAAGAAGGAATAATTGTAGAAGTCACAGGAGATAAAAACTTAAAAGAAGGGGAGAATATTGTAAATATAGCTTTAATGTCACAAGCAGATGAAAACATGCAAACAAATTATATAATAAAAGTTAATAGACAATCAAAAATAGCAACATCAGCCGAAATTGTAAAAATGGATGAAACTTGGAAGATAGTTACAATATGTATATTAATTGTTTTATTAGTAGGTGAAATAATTTTATATGCATATTTGAAAAAGAAAGGGAAAATAAAATAATTTTTTAGTCATCTATTTTTAGATGACTTTTTATTTTTTAATTGACAAAATAAAAATATTGGAGTATAACGTTAATTAAGTACATTTGCTTAAACAAACCAATTCTTAATTAAGGAGGTCCACACTTATGACAAACGATATTTTAGTTTCAATGTCGACAAATCGGAATGAAGTTGAAATTGGAAAGGAAATTGAGATAAGAATAAAGATCCCAAAGACGGTTGGAACATGCTCCGATCTTAGAATTCTTTTTAACAGATTTGGAGAAAATCCATCTATAATTCAATATTTAAGAAGGAAGGATGATACTGAAGAATATTATACGAATGTAGAATTTAACTTACTTGGTAATTATTATTTTTTCTTTGACCTTAAAATAAATGGGGAGTACCAAACTATAAAAATTAGCAGGAAAACAAATAAACCATTTATTACTAAGGAAGAATCTCCTTATTGGAGATTATTGGTGATACAAAAAGAATTTGAAGTACCTAAGTGGGCTAAAAATGGTGAAACTATATTTTATCAGATTTTTTTGGATAGATTTTTTTCATCAGGAAATGCAGCTATGGTAAAACTTAATGGGAGAAATTGTCGTAAATGGGGCGAGATGCCTAATTATACGAAAAATGAGGAAGGTGAATTTCATAACAATGATTTCTTCTTAGGAAATATTGAAGGAATTATTAAAAAACTTTCATACTTAAAGAAGCTTGGCGTAACTGTACTATATCTGTCTCCTATAGTTTATAGCAAATTTAGATATGACAGATATGCTGCAACTGATTACATGATGATTGATCCAAATGCAGGTACATTTGAAACTTTAAGAATTTTGCATGAAAAAGCAAATAAAATGAAAATGCACATTGTACTTGATATGGCTTTTAATCATTGTAGTTCAGATAATCCAATTTTCCAAGATGCTATAGCAAATCCAAATTCGAAATTTAGAAAATGGTTCTACATTAATGATGATGGAACATATGCCTATTGGTATGGAGAATTTAAGGATATGCCAATATTTAACCAACATAATAAAGAATATCAAAATTATGTTTTTGGTGAAAATGGCATTATAGACTTGTATGCAAAGTATGTAGATGGCTTTAGATTAGATGTCTCCGAAGAGCTTAACTTAGAATTCCTTGAAGGAATAAGAAAGAGAGCAAATGAAAATGGAGCACATTTAATTATAGGTGAATGTTGGAAAAAAGTGCCATTAGAAAAAATAGGCGTAGGAATTGATACACCAACAAATTATTTGTTTACAGATGCTATTTATAAAATTATTGTAGACAATAACTATGAATATTTTAAGTGGATAATGAAAGATGTTTTAGAAAATTATCCTGAAGAAACCATTGCTACAATGCTGAATTCTCTAGATACCCATGATACGGTAAGAGCCCTTACTTGTTTAAAAGGAAATTGGATGAGGAATGATAGAGAAAGGTGGAAAATTGATGATGTACCAAGTAAATGGCATAAAACAATTAATGGAAAAATAGTATTTTTAACTCAAGTATTTCGTGACGATGAAGCGGAATGTGACAGACTTCCTCCAAAAGAATACAGAAAAGCAAAGGGGATGCTGAAAGCTGCAAGTGTTATACAATATTTCCTACCTGGATGCCCTTGCATATTTTATGGAACAGAAGTAGGGCTTCATGGATACAAAGATCCGTTCAACCGTAAGTGTTTTCCTTGGAATTATATTGACAAGTCTTTACTCAGACATTTTATAAGGCTAGGGAAAACTAGGAGAAGCAATAAAGAAGCATTATCTGATGCAAATTTTCAAATTTTGGATTATAATGACAAAGTTTTAAAATTTACAAGAAATAATTTACTAATCATAGTAAATACATCAGATAAATATCAAAAGGTAAAAGTACCAAAAGAATATCAAGAGGCAGAAAAAGTTTTCAAAGTAGGAGTAAAAGGAGACAAATTTCAACCTTATGGAGCTTTGGTTCTAAAAAAAGAGTAGGAGGGCTGCCTCCTACTCTTTTTTAGAAATGTCAAAAATTATGTTCAAAAATAAGAATACCATAAATTTACACTAATAAATAGTTGACTAATAAAAAACGTAATGTTAAAATATCTTTGAGAAATATGTCGAAAACGGAGGAAAAAATGAAAGATATTTTAAATATATTAAATAAGATAGTGCCAACTATTTTAATTGCTATATTATTATTTTTTATATTTGATAACTTACTATTAAAAAACGAAGTAAAAGCAGCAGAATCATACAGATATACATATAATGGAGGAAATTTAGATACAAATAAATATCCAGGATTTAAAGAAAAATTAGATATATTGAAAAAGAATCATCCTAATTGGACTTTTACAATTATGGAAACTGGACTAGATTTTAATCAGGTTATAACAGCAGAATATACAGGACATTGGGAAAGTCCAAAAAATTTAATACAAAATGGAACTGGTTCATGGGTTTGCTCTATATGTGGTGATCATCCATATGATAATGGTTCATGGAGATGTGCATCAGAGATGACAATTAGATATTATATGGATTCTAGAAATTGGCTAGCAGATAATCAATATCTATTCCAATTTCTACAATTAGATTATATACAATCCTCAGATGAGCAAATATATAATGCGCTAGCTAATACATTTTTACATAACATGGAATATGCAAGACAGATAAATGAAGCATGCAAAGAATCAAATGTAAATCCATATTATGTAGTAGCAAGAGTAATTCAAGAACAAGGTGCAGGTGGTGGTTCTACATGGAAGATGGAATCAGGAGGAGTTACATATTATAACTTATTTAATATAGGTGCAACTGGTAATTCAAAAGAGGAAATATGGAATAATGCATTAGCTAAAGCTAAAGAAAAAGGTTGGACAAGTGTAAAAGCAAGTATAAAAGGTGGAGTAGATACTCTTACAAGTTATATTAATGCTAGACAAAATACACAATATTTAAATAAATTTGATGTAGAGCCATATGATGGAACATATTGGAGACAATATATGCAAAATATAGAAGCTCCAAAAAATGAAGCAAGTAAAATGTATAGTTGCATGAAAGATGCAGGGTTATTAAATCAAAATCTAAACTTTATAATACCAGTATATGAAAATATGCCTGCATCTGTATCACAATCACCAGATGGAGTTGGTGAAATATATCCAAAGAATATTAGAGTAAAAGAGGGACATTCAGACGTTGTATTAAGATCATCAGCAAATACATCAAGTTCAGTTGTATATATAATACCGGATTCAAGTGTAGTACTACTATCTGTTGAAAGATTAAATAACGGATGGCATAAAGTAGTTCTAACAGACGGAAGATATGGATATTTAAGATTTGACACATCATATTTAGAAGAAATAGATGATGTAACTAATTGTAGTGAAACTAAAGTAATTGCTTCAGATGGAGTACCGATGTATGTAGGGCCAGGAGGATCACAAACATTACTTACAACACTTTCTATGGGTCAATCTGTAACAAGAATAGATAATACAGGAAGATATACGTTTGATGGAACAACTTGGGATAGAATTAAACTTTCTGATGGAAGACAAGGCTTTGTAGAAAGAAAAGATTTAGTAGACGCAAATTCAAGCGACATATTGACAATAAAAGCTGATGGGGGATTATTCTTAAGAAGTGAACCATCAATGAATGAATCAAATAAAATAAGACTATTGTCTAATGGAAGTAAAGTTACAAGAATAGGAACATATATGGTAAATGGACAAGAAGCAATGAATGATAATCATTATTGGGATTATGTTATAACTGCAGATGGAGCTAAAGGATATGTAGCAAGAGATTATCTAAGAGATAGTAATGGAAACGTTCCAGGATCATATATGAAAACTGAAATTGAAAGAAATGATGAAGAAAAAGAAGTAAATATTACACCAACTGCTACAATAGATGAAATTAAAAATAAACTAGGAGATATAACAATTACAAGAGCAGATGGCAGCAAGGTGGATTCTAATATAGCAAAAACTGGAGATATAATTACAATAAATGGAGAAAAATATACATTAGTAAAAATGGGAGATGCTCAAGGAGATGGATTAATTAATTCAGCAGATTTACTAAGAATACAAAAATATCTTCTAGGGATTACAAAATTAGAAAAAGAAAGTGCATATTATAAAGCATCAGATACTAATTTAGATGACACAATTAATTCAGCAGATTTACTAAAAATACAAAAATATCTTTTGGGTGTAGGAAACCTTAATATAAAATAAAGGAGAGACAAATGAAAAATATTAAAAAAAATATATCCTTAATAATAATTTTGATTTTAATGTTACTTAGTGTAAATATTCCTAAAGTAGAAGCAGCTTCTGCAAGTTTTTCAGCAAGTGCATCAGAAGTTACTGTTGGAACAACAGTAACTCTAACTGCTTCTGTTAATGCAGGAGCATGGAATTTAAAAATAACAGGAAACGGTGTAAATCAAGCTTTAGTTGGACAAACAGATGCAATTGGAAATAAAAGTGCATCAACATCAGCATCATTTACACCAAGTGAAGCGGGAACATATACATTTAATTTGACAGGAGATATTACAGACTTTGATACAGAAGTTACAAGCAATATATCTAAGTCAATAACAATAAAAGTAAATCCAAAACAAAATACTTCATCTGGATCTAGTTCAGAAACTAAAACAGAGACACCTAATAAAAGTAATGTACCAACTGAAACAACTCAAAATAAAAAAACAGAAACCACAAAATCAAGTAATAACTATTTGTCTGGAATAACATTAAGCACAGG
>CALXPX010000045.1 GCA_944390305.1 uncultured Clostridia bacterium | reverse complement strand
ACTAAATTTCTTATAATACTTCCTTTTGGACTTCCTGGAACTGATATTCCTATTTTTGAAATATCTCCTTTGGTATAGTCAAATTTTTCTAACAATAATTTTATTTCATTATCTATAATATCTATTATTAGATTTTCCGCTCTTTTTTCTTTTTGTATTTCATTAATATTTATGTCTCTAGTCTCTTTGGCAATTAGATTTCCATTTCTTTCTACAATGCCACATGCTATATGACTTCCACCTATATCTATTCCTATTTTCATTTTTACCATCCTTTATATAAAAAGGACAATACATAAGTATTGTCCCATTATTTTTTCTTTTTTTGTTTTAAAATCCTGCTGCAGAGAACAAGAAGTTACCCATGTATACTTGGATACAAGGAACAAGTACAACTATTGTTATGAATATAATTACTACACCAACAATTGAATATAAGATTTGTGGTAATATTTTTACTATTCTATCTAGTATTTGATCTATATCTATTTCCATATACTCTACTAATTTTTCCATCATTGTAGGCAAGTCTGTTTGCATACCTATTTTTAACATTTCTGTTATCATTGGTTCTGCTAGTCCTGATTTTTCAAAAGGATCTACCCAAGAATCTCCGACTATTATATTATTTATAGCTGTTTCTATTATAGATAACATAACTAAGTTTTTAACTACGTTTTTACTTACTTCTAACGCTTCTTGTATTCTCATACCATTTTTCAAGTTTAAAACCATTGCTTTAGTTAATCTTGAAAAATCTATTGCAAATATTAATTTTCCGAATATTGGCATTCTATATTTAAAATAATCCCATTTATATCTTCCCTTAGGTGTTCTAATATATACAACAATTCCAGCTATTATTGCAGCTACTATTAATGTAGGAATAAGCCAATTTTCTTGAATAGCTCTTAAGAAATTTGAAAAAGCAATTGTCATTTCTGGAAGCTGATCTGTTGTTCCAACTTGTGTAAATATGTCCTGTATAATTGGTACAACATACATACTACCAAAGAAAAGAATTCCTACAAGAACAACAAATTGTACAATATTTGGAATTAATATTTTCTTTAATTTTTTAGTAAGCTCTGTAGAGCTATCTAAGTATTCTACTGCTTGTTTTAGTGATTCTTCTAAAGAACCTGATAATTCTCCAACTTTAATTAGATTTATATAAATGTATGGAAATACATCAGAATAATATTCCATAGTAGTATACATATAATCTCCAGCTTCTACGCCTGCTAATATATCTTCTAAAATACCTTTTAATGTTAAGTTTTCTGTAGACTGTATTATTGTAGATAAAGCGTGAACATTGTTGAATCCAGCCTTTTTTAAAAGGTATAAGTTTTGAGTAAATATAACTATATCTCTTTCTGTTACTTTTTCGGTTCTTGAAAGTGTCATATTTATTTTTTCTATTGTAGTAAATTTTCTTGCATTTTTATTTTTTCCTACTTGAGCTGAGTTCGCTAATTGCATAATTTCATCGATGTTAGTTGAATTTCTTTTGATACTTGGTCTTTTATATTTTCCAAAGCTTACTTGTGTTACATCAATTGGCATTAGTCCATTTACTTTTAACTTTTTTATTAAATTTTGTTTACTTTTATCTTGAACTCTATTTTTTACTAAAACGCCATTTTCATCTACAGCTCTATATATATACTCTGGCATATCTTCCTCCTTTCCTTAATTATATTTAATATCCACCTTTTTGTTTTGATTCTTCTTGTTTTATTCTTAATTGTGTAATAGTTCTATTTAATACTTCTATATTCTTTTCTTCTATCTGAGCTTTAGCTTGATCTAAAGTTATTATATCATCTGTAAATAATTTTGCAAGTGAATTAATTAGACCTATACTTCCATTATTTGACGAACTTTGTATTGCATCTTCTATTTCAGAAACACTTAATTTCTCTTTTCTAATTAATCCTGCAACAACATTATCTACAACCATTACCTCTGGAACTAATGATAATGTTCCTCTTTTATTCTTAATCAATCTTTGTGATACAACTAGTTTTAATAGTGAGGCAATTAGATATTTTATTTGTGATTGATCTCCTACTTCATAAAAGTTTATCATTCTATCTATAGTTTCTGCACAAGATTTTGTATGAAGAGTTCCTATAACTAAATGTCCTGATTCTGCTGTTTCTATTGCAGCATCCATAGTCTCTCTATCTCTTATTTCTCCTATAATTAGAATGTCACAATCTTCTCTTAATGAATTTTTAGTTCCTATACTATATGCTGGAACATCGCCTCCAACACCTACTTCTTTTTGAACTATAATTGATTTTTTACTTTTATGCTTATATTCTACTGGACTTTCAAGTGTAAGTATTTTTTTATTTTCATTTTCATTAATATAGTTAATAAGTGCATTTAATGTTGTTGATTTACCAGAGTTAGTTTTACCAGTAACTAATAGTAGGCCTTGAGTTTGATGAGTCATTCTTCTTACTATATCTGGAACTCCTAGTTCTTCATAGGTAGGAAGTTCATTTCTTATTAATCTAGTAGTTATTACTGGAAGTCCTGATGAGTATGAAATATTTACTCTTAAACGAATATCTTCAAATACAGCTGATGTATCTAATACTTTATATTCTCTAAAGAACTTATCTTTATCTAGATTACCTTTTAAGAAGTAATCATAAACATCTAACATATCTTCTTTTGTAATAATTTCGTATTCATCTAATTCCACTAGGTCTCTATTTATTCTTAAAGTTGGCTTTATTCCAGGTATGAAATGTGCATCTGATGCCCTTATCTGCTTTGCTTTTGATAAAATAGCATTAACATCTATCATTTTTATTTCCTCCTAATAAAATAACAATTTACTATTTAATTCTTCTAATGTAGTAATTCCATCTATTACTTTTCTTAATCCTTCAATCAATAATGGTTTGTATCCTTCTTTGTATGCTTCTTCTCTTATTTCTAGAGTAGAAGCATTTTTTACTATAAGTTCTTTAATAGGTTCTGTTATTAATAATGTTTCAAAAATAGCAATTCTGTCAAAGTACCCACTGTTATTACATTTGTCACATCCAACAGCATCATATGTCTTTGCATTATCTAGATTGAATTGTACATTATATTTATCTCCTATTTTCTTAATAAGATCTTTTTCTAAATCTGTAAAAGGTCTTTCTTTTTTACAATGAGGGCATAATTTTCTTACTAATCTTTGAGATATAGATGTTGCAAGGGTACTTGATATATCATAATTAGATACATTCATTTTTCTTAATCTTGATATAACTTCTATTGCATTTAGCGTGTGTATTGTAGATAATACGTAGTGACCAGTTTGTCCTGCTTGCATAGCTATCTCTGCTGTTTCCTCATCTCTTATTTCTCCTACTAATATAATATCTGGGTCTTGTCTTAAAACGGTTCTTAAAGAACCTGCAAAAGTAGTTTTTGGATCTATTTCTATTTGGTTAAGACCTGGTATTCTTATTTCTACTGGATCTTCAATTGTTGTTATATTTATTTCTGGCTTATCTAAATAGTCAATTACACTATAAAGAGTTGTTGTTTTACCTTCACCAGTTGGTGCTGCTATTACAGTTATACTATTTCTTTTGTCAAATGCTTCTTTTAAAAGTTTTGGATCTCTTGGATATCCTAAGTCAAATAATCCCTTTATTGTTGTATCCTTTTTTAATAATCTTAAAACAAATTTTTCACCATTTACATTTTTTTGTGAAGACACACGAATATTATAATCTGGATACATTATTATTCTACCATCTTGTGGCTCTTGCTTTTCCTGATGCATATTAGATATAGCTTTTAACCTACCAATAATTTGAGCTTGCTTATCTTTATCTATTTTTGCAACAGTTACTAATTTTCCATCTATTCTATATCTTACCCTTATATTTTTTTCTAAAGGTTCTATATGGATATCACTTGCTCTTTTTGCCATACCTGCTTTTATGATATTGTCTACAATACTTGTTCCTGTAGCTTCTGTATCTATTGATTCTGTTGATACATTTGAAATTGTATCTAATACAGATTCGATATTTGATTTAAATGTAATATATTTTTCCATTACTAATCCTTTATTTAGCATCAGTAATCTTATACTTTCCACTTGTTGTTTATTACTAATATCTGAAAAGCATACTTTTATTAAACCATCTTGTATTTCAAAAGGAACTACATTTGCTTCTCTAGCTATATCTAAAGATATATATCTAGTAATATCTATTTTAACATCTGAATCAGTTAAGTATATTACTTTTTCACCTAGAATTTCTCCCATGGCATCTAATAAAGCCCTAGGATTTGCTAATTTAAGATCATTTAGTATATCTCCTAGCTTTTCTTTACTATGCATTTTTTGGTATTCTAAAGCTTCTCTTATATCATCTTGCTTTACAATTCCTCTTCTTACTAATTCAATTCCTAAAGGTTGTCTTTGATTTGTAGCCATAATATTCTCCTTTCAAATTACCAATATTTTAATACGTATTCAATTTTCTTTTTGTAATTTGCTTCATCATTAGATCCAATTTTTATATTTACTTCTATATATTTTTTTCTTTTTTCTGAATTATTAAATTGTTCTGCATTAAAATCTATTATATCTTTTGCTATTTTTTGTTTATTTTTATATATTGTTTTTTCACTTTTTACATATCTATAAGTATCACCATCTTCAAAAGTAATTTGTAAAATTTCTTTTCCTTCTTCATTTACTGTTTCTTTTATTTCAGCTTGTTTATTTGTTTTTATATCTTCGATAAAATACATATTAAATTTATTAAATTCACTTATATCTATACTATTATCATTTACATATCCTATATTTTTATAGATATAATTACTTAGAGCTGCGAGTAAGCTCATTATAATACTAAAAAATACAACATATATAACTAAAATTGTTAGTGTAATACCTTTTTCAGATTTCATTTTTTCACCTACTCTTTTACTTTTATTTTATTTACCTCTATACTTCTTTCTTGTCCATCAAAATTATATGTTATATTTATCTTTATTCTTTTAACTAAATCTTTAGCATCTGCATGTGTATCTATATATTTTTCTTGTGTTAAATATAAATTATATCTTTCTACTGGCAAACCTATTTTTGCAATAATCATTTCTTTATATCCATTTATGTCTTCTAATTCTCCATAATTTCTCATATCTATATCTTCACATATTTCAATTATATATCCCATTGCATCTTCATGTATTTTTATAATTGAAGATTGTTTATATATTTGCACATATAAAGTTAAAATTACAGTTGTAAATACTATAAAAATTAAAGCTCCTGTAGCAACATCTAATCCAGTAGCGCCTTTCTCTCTTTTAATTTTCTGTTTATTTTCACTCATTTAATCACCTACTAAATCAAGTATATATATAAATATTAATGTTAAAGAATTTGCTATACATAAATATAAAGCTATTGGTTGCTTAGATATATTTATACTATATTTTTTCCTTTTGTTTACTATTTTATTTATTATAATTTTTATTCCTATAATTAACAATGTTAAAACAATTGAAATAATCGTTGCTACTTCATAAGTAAAGAAAGCCATTATAATACATAATATTAATACGTTTAATTCATATTCGTCTTTACCTGTTTTCTTTAACTTATATGTATTTAATATTAATATTAAAGCTATAATAACTAAATATAAAATAAATCTATTTGGATTGAAATTTTCTATAGTAGCATAATTATATAACATGTATCCAATTGAAATTACTAATCCATATATTAAAACTCTTTTATCTATTTTATTATGTTCTTTATCTATTCCTGCTACTAAAAATAGAAAAACAATATATAATGAACCAAATGCGAAATCTATTAATTTGTTTATTGTCATTTCATATATATTAATCTGAAGTAGAATTGCTAATATTACAAATGCTATTCCAGAAAATATTTCTATTATAAAATATCTTGCTCCTATTTTTGCTTTGCAGTATCTACATTTTGCACCAAGGAAAATATAACTAAAAATAGGTATCATATCTAAGAAAGATAATTTATGATTACATTTTGGGCAATAAGAACGTTCATGTGTTATGTTTTGATTTAATGGTATTCTATAAGTTGCTAAAGTCAAGAAGCTCCCGAACACACTTCCCATCGCAAAAATTATTATATATAATAAAATGTTCATTTTTTCATCCTTTATTTAAATAAAGGTTACCTAAATACGAATAATTTAGGTAACCTCCATATTTAGTACTATTATTATAAAATAATAGATTGCTTTTTTTCAAAACCTTACAAACTTTCTATCTTTTCTCAATATTAGTCAAGACCTAAGTTTTGAACTACATTGTCGAATTCATTTTCGAAAGTTTTCATTTGAGTATTTTCTGCACCAGCAGCATCTTGATATCTATCTACAGCATTTTGAGATCTTGTAAAGATACCATTTGATCCTATTGTTAAGCTAATTGCAACACCTGCTAATATTAATAGAACAATAATTGTTACAACTAGAGCAACTAATGTAATACCTCTTTCTTTCTTAAACATAAAAAATTCCCTCCTTAGTAAAAATTTGTATATATTTATAAAAATAAATATTACCTAAATTAATAAATAAACTTTATATATCAAACGTTAATACACTATTTTGTACCTTTGTTTACATTTTCAGATGTATAGTAATTATCTGTTACATTTTCATCGACCTTATTGTTATTGTTGTTATTATTTACATTATTATTGTTTGTAGCAGAATTTGTGTTATTATTGTCAGTTACCTCTGCTTCACTATATTCAGAAAATGGATCTGGCTTTCCTGGATTATAACTTTGTGTTACTTGATATTTACTTAAATCTGAATTTTCTATTGTATATTCCTTTTCTTGTGTCGTATAACTTCCTATAGTATCTTCTGTTATTTCTGTTTGAATGTTTTCTGGTGTTTTATAAGCTGTTACCTTTGCTGGTATTATTTTATTTGTTGGAATATAATTATAAAATATTACAGCCATAATTAAAATAATAGCAACACAGATTAATAAAATTATAAAAAATTCTTTAACAAATGTTTTAGCCATATCTTCTCCTATTCTACAGTATTTGTATTTTGCACATTACTATTTGATGAATTTGCAGTATTAGATGTATTTGTAGTAGAGTTTGTGCTTGTACTTGCGTTTGTATTTGCAGTTGTTCCTGCACTAACTGTTGTGGCTTCTTGTTGTACTTTTACATCTTTAACAGTAAATGTACATTGGTTTTGTGTCATAGAAAAATCATCAATTGTAAATTCTAATGTTGAATCATTTTCCAAGTCTGTAATAAAGTTTGTAATAGCAAGATAATTTCCTGTTACTGTAAAATTCAAATTTCTATAACTTGAATCTGCAATAGCACCTGAAGTAACATCCATTTTTATAACTACTCCATTTTTCGTAGCATGGTTTCCTACTTTACTCCACAAATATTCAATCGTATAATTCTTTGTTTGTGTAGCATCTTGTAGTTGACTTTCCGTGCTAGAATTAATTTTGCTTAGACATTCTTCTTTTGATGCTGTTAATTTAGAAATATCTTCTTGCAATTGTGAAAGCTTATTTTCATAGTCTTCGTTTGCTGTTTTTGCTTCATTTATCTTTTGAGTCAAATTATCATTTGCTTCTTTTATTTGACTTACACCTAATACACGCAATGGTCCAATATTGATACCATTTTTTATACATAATGCAGCCATTATTATAAGTAATATTAATAATATTGATATTAATAATTTTCTCATTGCCTTTCTCCTTTTTATTATGGTAAGTCTCCTTCTATTGTTACTATTACATAGTCTCCTTCTTTTGTTCCTTCTGTTGATGTAACATTTTCTAGATAACCGTTATTTTTTATTTTTGCTTTAAAATATGCTAATTGCTCATATTTCTTTGATTGTGCTGTTATTGTAATATGTTGTCTTGTTTGTCCATCTACTGTGTTTTCCGTATTATTTATTTTAGTTAATTGTACACTCTTTGGTATAATATATACGATTTGATTTAACAATGTAGGGATTTGATTCTTTCTACTTCTTTTTGATTCTATCTCTGAACTTGCATTATCTAATTCAGCCATAAAATTATCATAATCTTTTTTCTTTTCTAATACTTTGTTATCATCAGAAGTAACAGAAGCAATTTGTTTATTTGTATCTTTAGTTACATCTTCTGCATCTTTTGTTTTTGCATCTATTTGATTTCCTAAAAATGCTGAACATATTGAAAATATTATCACTATCATTAGTACAGTCACAGAGCATCTTATAAGCCACATTTCAGTAGGCTTTAAGTCACCTTTCATGTTCCAATCAAAACTAAATGATTTTTTGCTCCCAGATGACTTTTTTCCTTTTCCTAATGATTTTACATCAGAGTGTAATAATGTACTTAAATCTTCTTTCCAAGAACTCGTTTTAAAGTTTAAGCTCTTAATACCATAATCTAAGCCTTCCATAGCTAATGCTATTGCACTATTTACTTCAATGTAGTCTTTAATATTTATTTTGTTATTGTTCATCGCAAAAAATGGTTTTAATATTTCGCATTTTGATTCTTGAAAATATTCTTGGAAATATAATTCTATATTATTTATAGCAGTACCTAATCCTGTTAAATAAATTTTATCAATTTTATTATACTCATCTTTTATTTTTCTAACTTCTTGAACTATATTAAATAATGTAGGAACAATATATGATAAATATCTATTGTTAGGATCATCTGCTGTTTCTGTTGTTTCCATTGTATAAATTGTAGTGTTTTTACAAATTTCATATGATTTAGAATATGAGTTTTCTTTTTCATTTATTTTTTCTATTACTTCTTGCATTCCATTAGGTATTGTATCAATGCTATAGATTCTTTGATTTAATATTGTTGTAACTGTTGTAGTCTCTTCAATGTTAATTATCATAACATTTTCGCCTTTTTTTATATCTGCTATATTAGCAATTGAAGAAGGCAAAGGTGTTATAGTTTTTACTTTTCCATTTTTAAACATTGAAGTTATTTCTTCTAAATCATTTTTACTTTCATATATATAAATAACTCTATTTCTGTCTTTATTTGTTATGTCATTTACAATTACATATTTTCCTTCATATGCATTTGCATTTAAATGGTTATCTGAACATAGTGTTTCAAATTCTGTAGTAATAGTTTTCCTTGTATCATTCTTATTTAATAATCCAAAAATACTAAAATAACTAACTTTTTCTTCTTTTGTATTTATACAAATTGGTACATTTTTACTATTGGTTTCGTCTATAATTTGCTGAATATTTTTCTCTAAATTGTCATAAAATTTAATGCCAAAAGATGCAACGTCTATTTGATTATTATTTTTTATTAATTTTGCATATTTTATTACTTGATTATTTATGCTAATACCTAAACTCTCTTGCATCTTTATACTCCT
>CALXPX010000044.1 GCA_944390305.1 uncultured Clostridia bacterium | reverse complement strand
AAAAATACTTCTATCCTGTTTTAGCAGATAAAAAAGAAAAGAATACAGATAAATTAGATAAAGAAATAAACACATTAAGAAATCAAAAAAACAGAATAAAAGAAGCATATTTAAAAGAAATTGTTGATGTAGAGGAATTTTCAAAAGAATATAAAGAAGTTGATGAAAAGCTAAGTCTGCTTGAACAAAAACGCATTGAAGCCATTGACTTAAATAAGCAAACTTTTTCTCCACAATACTTAATGGCAGATAGAGATGTAGAAAAAGAAAAGTTAATTCGTTCTAATAAATTTTACGATATGTTAATGGCAGAATAGAACAACAAAAGCAAAGAAGAAAAGCAAGAATTTATATCAAAGTTTTTGGAAAGTATTACTATTGAAAAAGATAAAAAAGGAAACTACAAATTAGTCAATATGAAATTAAGAAAAACATTTATAGAAGCAGTATATAAATTAATGCAAAACGGAATGTTTGATATGACTATTGCAGATGAAAAAGATAAAGAAGTTAGAACAACAGTTATGATGGACAAGCAAGAACTAGAAGAATATATTAAACGATTAAATGACTATTACGAAGTATCTTATTATGAAGTTGCAAGATTAGATGAACAAAAGAAAGGTTATCAGAAAAAATATCTTACAATAGATGAAACAAATGATAATGGAGAAAAACTTTTTAAATTAGTGGAATTAGTAACAGATGATAAAAAGTTCCCACAGAAAAAAGTAAATAGGATTGTTGGAGCGATTAGAGTAAAAGAACGAGAAAAAGTTAGTTAAAAAATTTAGTAAATGGAGGAATTGAAAATGGAAAGTAAAGAATTAAAAGAAAACAATATTGACAATAAATATGGAATTGAATATACAAAGGTTGGCGATTACTATATTCCTAATTTAGTTTTAGAAAAAGAAGAAAAAATTACTTTAAATAAATACGGAAGATTAAGACTAAAATTTTTAAAAGAAAATAAGAAAGCAGAATATATAATAATGTGTATGAATAAAACTCTAAATAAGCATTTAAAAGAAATACAAGAAACAGCACAAGCAAGAGTTGACCTTATAGTTGAGCAATTAAAAAAGGAAAATAATTTAACAGAAGAAATGAAAAATACTAATCAATTATATTGGGTAGGAATGATGAACAATTTTAAAAATGAAGCAGAGGAAATTGTATTTAATGAACTAATTTATGTATAAGAAATTAGTAGTAGGACTACACAATTAAATGTATATACAAATTTAATGTCTATAAGTGTAGCTCTGCATGGGTGCGAACTGCTTATTGTTGTCCTTATGCTTGCAAATTCTGTCATAGAAATAAAATGAATTTGGGAAAATATGTATGTAGAGATATAAAAGATGTTGTTGATGAAATAGAAAAAATAAAATCAGATAATATATATATTGTTGATGATGATTTCCTATTTAATAAAAACAGATTAAATGAATTTATTAGGTTAATAAAAGAAAAAAATATAAACAAAAAATATATTTGTTATGGTAGATCAGATTTTATAGCTGAAAATGAAGAGTTAATGAAAAAATTAAAAGATGTAGGATTATATTATGTTTTAGTAGGTTTAGAAGCAATAGATGATGGGCAACTAAAAGATTATAACAAAAAGTCTAATGTACATAATAATATTAGAAGTATTGAAATATGTAATGATTTAGGTATAAATATTATGGGAATGTTTATTATTGATTTAGATTATACTGCTAAAGATTTTAAAAAGTTGTATAAATGGATTAGAAATCATAAATTAAAACATGTTGCTATTTCAATTTTTACACCAGAAATGAAAACAGAAACTTACGATATTTATAAAAATAGGCTTATTACAAGTAATCCATCACATTGGGATTACCTACATTTAGTTGCTAAACCAACCAATATGAGTGTAAAAAGATATTATTTTAATTATTATAAATTATTGATTAAACTTTTTTTGAAAGCTCAAAAAGAGGGAGTTTATGATTTTATAGACTATAAAGATTATATAAGGTCGTTTATAGAAAATATGTTTAAATCCAAAAGGAGTAATGATGATGAATAAAAAGGAAGAAAATACAAATAAAGTAAAAAAAATAATACCAAGCAAATTAGAAACAGGATTTCAACAATTATTATATAAAACAATAAGCAAACATATTCCTAAAAATATGACACCAAATCAAATTACATTGATTGGTGCAATAGGTGGATTAATTGGGATCTTTAGTGCATTTCTATCTAAAGTAAATCCATTGTTTCTAATTGGAACAATATTAGGACTTTTATGCCATTTAATTTGTGATGATTTAGATGGTTATGTTGCAAGAAGTAGAAACATGACTTCTAACGCAGGAGGATATTTTGATTTACTAACAGATATATTACATATAACATATTTGATAATAGCTATTTCATTTGCAGGATTTGTTAGTTTTGAAATTTCTATATTTCTAGTACCTGTTTATGCACTAATAATATTTACTGCTATGAATTATATTTTGTATTTAAAAGAATTTTTATTTCCAAGACTAGGACCTATAGAAACACATCTATTTTTTATAGTATTATGTATTGGAAGTATGATATGTGGAAATTCATCAATAATTACTATAATGGGGTTTGGACTAAAATTTGCAGATATAGTATTCATAGTTGGAGGAATACCAATGTATTATGAAATGATTAGATTGCAAATTCAACTGTTTAAAAGATTAAGTTTACAAGATAAAAAAGGAAATCAAGATAATGGAAAATAATGAGTACATATATATAGTTTTAATAAAGGCATTAACAGGATTAGGAAAATTTAGTAGAAAAATAAGCAAATATGAATACACGCATATAGCAGTTTCTCTTGATGAGAAGTTAGATGATTTTGTGACTTTTTCAAGAAAAAATCATTATTCTCCATTTAATGCAGGATTTATGCATGAAAAAAGGGAACACTACGCTTTCGGTAAAAATAAAAAAGTAAAAGTAAAAATATTTAAAATACCTGTTTCAGAAGAAGATAAGGTAAAGATTACAGATTATATAAAAGAAATAGAAAATGATAAAGAATATATTTTTAATTTATATTCAATGCTTACAATGCCAATTTTTCACGGAATTAAAATATATAAAGTTCTTAACTGCATGTCTTTTGTAAGTAAAGTAATAGAATTAAGTAATAGTGTAAAAATGGAAAAGAAGTATTATAAATATAACATTGAAGAAATAGATAAATTACTAGAAGGCTATTCGATAAAAGAAGAATATTTAGATAAAGAAAAAGATGATAATAAATATATGAGTAAAAATGGAGTAATATTTAATTTAAAAATGTTTTTTAAATTAAATGGACAACTTATATATAGAATGTTGTTTAAAAGGAAGGATAGTTATGAATAATATGCCAGAAATGAGAAGAAACAAATTAAAACAAATGATAGAAAATAAAGAATATATTAGAGTTATGGAAGCATCTAATGGACTAACAGGTTTGATTGTAGAGAATACAAAAGTAAATGGTAAAGAATATGATGCAATGTGGGTTAGTTCTTTATGTGATTCAACTTTAAAAGGAAAGCCAGATAATGAAGTTGTAGATTTTACAAGTAGACTAGATACAATTCATGAAATAATGGAAGTTACAACTAAACCTATAATTGTAGATGGTGATACAGGCGGAAAAGTAGAACATTTTGTCCAACATATAAAAACATTAGAGAGAATAGGAGTTTCTGCTATTATTATTGAAGATAAAAAAGGGTTAAAGCAAAATTCCATATTAGGTAATAAAGCAAAACAAATATTAGAAGATAAAGAAATATTTGCTGAAAAAATTAGAAAAGGTAAACAAGCACTATTAACAAATGATTTTATGATATTTGCAAGAATTGAAAGTTTTATTGCAGATAAAGATATAAATGATGCCATGAGTAGAGCTGAGACTTATGTAAATGCTGGGGCTGATGGAATTATGATTCATAGTTATAAAAGTGATGGAAATGAAATTATAGAGTTTTTAAAGCAATTTAAAGAAAAATATCCTGAAATTGTAACAATAGTAGTTCCTACTACATATTCGAAATTTAAAGAGAGAGACCTAAGTGATTATGGAGCAAATATTATAATATATGCTAATCACTTATTAAGAAGTGCTTATCTAGCAATGTTAAAAACTGCACAGAAAATATTGGAAGATGAAAGAAGCTTTGAAGCAAGTAACGAATATTGTATATCTATGAAAGAAATATTAGAGTTAATAGGAGATAAAAATGATTAATCCAAGAGATTTTTATAATTGCTTAATTAATAATAATTTTGATTTTTTTACAGGCGTGCCAGATTCTTTACTTAAAGAATTGTGTGCGTGTATAAAAGATTTAAGCGACAAAGAAAAAAATATAATTACAGCTAATGAGGGAAATGCAGTAGCGCTCGCTTGTGGTTATAATATAAGCACAAGTAAATATGGTGTTGTTTATATGCAAAATTCTGGTTTAGGAAATACAGTAAATCCTTTATTATCTCTTGCAGATGAAAAAGTCTACGAGATACCAATGTTGCTTGTAATAGGATATAGAGGAGAGCCTAATGTTAAAGATGAACCACAACATATTAAGCAAGGTGAGTTAACTTTACCTATATTAGATACCTTAGGAATTAAATATTTCATTTTAGATGAAGATTATGAAACACGAATAAAACATTGTTATAATTATATTCAAAAACATAATAAAACTGTTGCTCTTGTTATAAGAAAAGATACTTTCTCAAAATATGAAAAAGAAATAAGTAACGAAAATAATAATATTATAACTAGAGAAGAAGTTTTAGAAACAATAATAAAAAATATTGGCGATGATGAATATATGGTTTCAACAACAGGTAAAACGTCAAGAGAAATCTTTGAGATTAGAGACAGAAACAATATGTCACATGCAAACGATTTTCTAACAGTTGGTTCAATGGGACATACTTCATCATTAGCATTAGGAATTAGCTTATTTACAGATAAAAATATTTATTGTATAGATGGTGATGGTGCATTAATTATGCATATGGGTGGCTTAGCAGTAGCTATTCAAAATGCAAAAGATAACTTTAAATATATACTTATCAATAATGGCTGTCACGAATCGGTGGGGAAACAACCTACCATTTCTTATGATATAGATTTAGAGAATATATTAAAAGGCTTTGGATTTAAGAATGTTATTAATATAAATAATATAAAAGATTTAATTAATGGAATAAAAGAAACACAAGTCAAAGGAAAAGTTGCACTTATTGTTAATACTAACGATAAATCTAGAAATAATTTAGGTAGACCAACAACAACACCTAAAGGAAACAAAGAAATATTCCAAAATAAATTAAGGAGCAAGTAAAATGAAAGCTATAATTTTTAATTCTGGATTAGGAAGTAGAATGGGAAAATTGACAAAGAATAAGCCTAAATGTATGGTGGAATTATATAATGGTGAAACAATATTTGAAAGACAAATTAGAATATTAAGTGAATGTGGCATCAGTGATTTTATAATTACAACAGGACCTCATAAGGAGCAAATACTTGAAATAGCTAATAAATATTCTAAATTAAATTTTACTTTTGTAGAAAATCCAGATTATATGAATACAAATTATATTGTATCAATGAATAATGCTTGTGAATTTTTAGATGATGACGTTTTACTTATGCATGGAGACTTAGTTTTTAATAAAAAGTTAATTGATAAAATTCTAAATGATAAGAGAGAGTCAATATGTTTATTTAATGAAAAAAAAGATTTACCAGAAAAAGACTTTAAAGGAAGATTTTTTGATAATGTATTAAAAGAAGTATCTATATCTATTTTTGATGATGATTGTTATGCTTTTCAACCATTATATAAATTAAGCAAAAATGATATTACTGTTTGGAAAGATAAAGTGTCAGAGTTTATAAGCAATGGTAATACAAAAGTATATGCTGAAAATGCACTTAACGAGGTCACAGATAAAATTTCAATTTATGGAATGTCATATAAAGATGATTATATAGAAGAAATTGATAATGAAGAAGACTATATTAGAGTTTCCAATGAAATTAGATTTTTTGATAATAGAGAACAAGAAATACATATAACTTCCTCTTATGATCAATGTTTAAAAAATATATTAGATACTAATGATGATATATTCATTGTAAGTAGCAAGACTTTTTCAAAAGAGATATTAAACAATTTAAAAGACTATAATATTACAATTTTTAGTGATTATTCATCTAATCCTAAATACGAAGAAATAAAAAAAGGAATAGAAATTTTTAAGCAAAAGAAATATAAAACAATTATATCTATTGGTGGAGGAAGTACCATAGATGTTGCTAAATGTATTAAAATATTTTCTACAATGAAAAATGAATATGATTTTTTGGAAAAGAAATATATTTATAATAATATTAAACATATTGCAATACCTACAACTGCAGGAACAGGTAGTGAGTCTACTGGAATTGCAGTGATGTATTACAATGGTGAGAAATTTTCTGTTGATCATAGTTCAATACTACCTGATAATGCAATTTTAGACTATACATTATTAAAATCATTACCTGATTATCAAAAAAAATCAACTGTATTAGATGCTTTATGCCAAGCAATAGAATCATACTGGTCTAAAGGTGCAACAAAAGAAAGCAAAGTGTATGCCGAAAAGTGTATTTCTTTAATTTTAGAAAATTATGAAAAATACTTAAATAATGATGAAAATAGTTATAAAAATATTTTATTAGCTTCTAATTATAGTGGAAAGGCTATAAATATTTCGAGAACAACTGCAGCACATTCAATGAGTTATAAATTAACAACAATATATGGAATTAGTCACGGACATGCAGTTGCTTTATGTTTAATACCAATTTGGAAATTATTGCTTGAAAAGTCTAAAAAAGATATAAAATTAACTGATATATTATTGCAAATAGCTAAATTTTTTGAGACTGATAATATAAGTGATTCTATAAAGAATTTTGAAAGAATATTAAATGAATTTAGATTACCGAAAATAAAAATTAATGAAGATGAGTTATCAATATTAGTTAACTCTGTAAATGTTGAACGATTAAAAAATAATCCTATTATTTTTACATTTAATGAAATAGAAAATTTATATAAAGATATAAATTAAATTTACATATACAAAACAAATTTTCGTAATCATATTGCGATATGTATAGAATTATAATATAATAGCAAGTAATAGGAAATGGAGAGGGTATTATATGAATCAAATAGAAAAAAATGAGAATTATGATAATCAGACTTTTGAAGATATAAAACATATCGATGAAAATGGAATTGAATGTTGGTATGCTAGGGAATTACAATTCGTTTTGAATTATAAAGAATGGAGAAAATTTGAAAATGTAATAAATAAAGCAAAAGAATCATGCAAGAATAGTGGTATTAGTGAATTTGAACATTTTGTCGACGTCGACAAAACGATAAAAATGCCTAAAGGAGCGACAAAAAACATTAAAGACTACAAATTAACTCGTTATGCTTGTTACTTAATAGCACAAAATGGTGACACTAGAAAAAAAGTAATTGCTTTGGCACAAACATATTTTGCAATTCAAACTAGGAAGCAAGAAATTAGTGAAAAAGAATACAGTTCGTTAACAGAAGATGAAAAGAGGCTTTATCAAAGAAATTTAACCAAAAAAGGAAATTATTCACTAAATCAAACAGCTAAAAATGCAGGAGTCAAAAATTTTGATAGATTTCACAATTATGGTTACAAAGGTTTGTACAACGGAGAAACTGCTGATGACATTGCTAAAAGAAAAGGATTAAGATATAGAGAAGATATTTTAGACAATATGGGGAGTGATGAACTTATAGCAAATCTATTTAGAATTTCTCAAACAGAACAAAAACTAAAGAAAGATAATATAAAAACAGAAAAAGAAGCTAATGAAACTCATTATAATATTGGAAAAAATATAAGAGAAGTAATTGCAAAAAATGGTGGAACTATGCCAGAAGATTTACCAACACCTAAAAAGAGTCTAAAACAATTAGAGAAAGAAAATAAAAAGTCACTAAAAAAACAATAATAAATATTATGGAATTTGCCACCAGTGGCAAATTTCTGTTAAAAGCCTATTGCAAAATATAAAAAGTTATGTTAAATTTAAAATATAGTGATAGACAAAAAACACCGACTTGCGTATATACATCTTTGAAACTATTGCTATAACTAATTTTGAAACGGATAATGAGGTGCTTTTGTGCGTGGCGTTTTTCGAATACGTCCTCCGCTAACGCACCAAAGATAGGTATCTATTTTGTAGATACTTATTTTTTTATAATAAATAAGTATAAAATGAATTACATACCAATAAAAAATAGAAAATATTTTAAATTATACATAATGTTATAAAATAATATTTATACTAAATTTTAATATGTTTATGCAACTTGTTAATAAACATACAATATGATAGAATATAAATGTATATATTTAAATAGGAGAAACACTATGAAATTTATAAAAAGATTTATAATAATTTTATTTGTTATAATTGTAGTTTCAGCAGTTTCTTTGGGAATGTATGGATATACTTTATATGAAGAAAAGATAGAAGAACAACCTATAGCAGATAAAGTTAGCGATATAAAAAATGATTATTATTTTGTTAGTATAGATGAAGTACCAAATGAATATTTAGATGCAATCATAGCTGTTGAGGACCATAGATTTAAAGAACACGGAGCTATAGATATAATTGGTATAGGAAGAGCAATATTAACTAATGTTAAAAATAGGGAATTGCAAGAGGGAGGAAGTACATTAACTCAGCAGGTATCAAAAAATTTATATTTTATTTCTGAAGATACAGTTGTAAGAAGAAAAATAGCAGAAATGTTTATGGCAATAGAATTAGAAAATAAATATTCTAAAGAGGATATTTTAGAGCTTTATATTAATACTATTTATTTTGGAGACGGTTATTATGGAATTAAGCAAGCATGTAATGGGTATTTAAATAAAGAACCAAAAGATATGAACTTAGCAGAAGCTACTATGATGGCAGGTGTTCCAAATGCACCTTCTGCATATGCTCCTACTGTTAATACTGAATTGTGTAAGCAAAGACAAAACAAGGTAATATCTGCTATGATTGAATATAACTATATAACAAAAGAGCAAGCAGATAGCATAGATCAAAGTTTTATAGATGAAATATATAATGGATCATATAATAGATAAGTATAAAATAATTTCTAAAGCTAATTAATAATGTTTGTTGTCAATTAGCTTTAGAGTATGATATAATATTATAAGATGCGGGTGTAATTTAGTGGTAGAATGCCATGCTTCCGACCTGGTCGCGCGAGTTCGATTCTCGCCATCCGCTCCATTTGAAAACAACTTACGGACTATAAAAAGTTTGTAAGTTGTTTTTTATATAAAAATACCTAAGAAAATAAAATTCAATTGAAAGAGTAAGTTTAAAAAATAAATTAAGAATTCTGATTTTATAATTAAATTTGTCTTTGTATAAAAATAAAAAAGGGGTTGCCACACTTTTATCTATACA
>CALXPX010000043.1 GCA_944390305.1 uncultured Clostridia bacterium | reverse complement strand
TCAAAAGAGGGTGCTTTTAGAATGTTTTTTTAATTTTTTTGGTTTTTCTCTGTGAATATGGTATTTACCAGTAGCAGAAATTTGTATGAAATTGTACTTTAGAAGATCTAATAGTACTTCTTCAACCACTTGTTTGATTAAATAAATGTTGGGTGATAGAATGTGAATCTTGCTACTTATTTCCTCACTATGAGATGGAGGTAAGAGTGCCTCATAAACAAGCCTTATTATATCTTTTTTAGTAAATGGCTTAGTCCGTTTAAAAACAATAAATGTTACCAAATATTGCAATTGAGGTATAGTCTTAACCTCTAGTCCAGTTTTTAATTTGGACATTAAAAAACCACCTTTCATATAAAGTCAAATATATTATAATACATATTAATATATATTGCAATATTTTGCATGTTTCTAGTGCTTTTAGGTATCAATTATTAAATATCTAGATTTAACAGATACAGATACATTTACATCAAAAAAAGAATTCTGATAATTATCAAGCCAGTTATATTTTTCCCACTCTTGCCATGTTATAAATTTTGAAACTGCATATTTTCCAAAACTTGCAATATCTGATTTGAATTCTTTTGCAGTTTTATATAAATAATCAGAAATATATGATTTAATATACTCAGATGCATATTGTTCAATAATATCAACAGTTTCTTGATCTAAATATTTATAATCATCAGACATACTTATAATTCTAGCTTTAATAGATATATTAGATTTTATATAAGGAGTTCCATTAGTAAGTTCAACTTTATTTTTAGTTTTACTTTTCTCCATATATAAATCAATATAATTTGTACTTTCAAAAGGACTAGGAATACTAATTGTAGCATTTTTTAATTTGTTTGTTACTGTAAGGTGTGCTATACTTTCTAATCCATTTAATTCTCCAACTAATTTATCATCCTTAAAAATTGCTAAACCTAAAGTTTCTATATTTTTTTGAGTATCTATAGGAGTTTCAGATGCTATACTAGCAGTATCACTACCTTCCAAATTAGAATTACCTTGAGTACCATCATTTACGCTTCCAAGTATTGCATAAGATTCACTAAATGTATCTGTTAAACTGGAGAAAAAATCTTGAAGAGTAGTATCAGAGGTATAACCAGTAGTTCTTTCAGCAGTTGAAGACACTTCGTAATATTTAGATGAAAGTTGCTCAAGCATTGGTTTAGAATTGTTTAGAAAATATTTAGCATTACATCTAGAAATAATGACCATACAAGTAGGTCTTATTTCTATATTGTTCATTAATGTATAAAGGTATTCTCCAATACCTTTTGTTGCAATCTCCTCTGAAAATACAATTGCTTTACAGTGAGATAAGTTTAATTCTTTTCCTAAATATGAATTAACTAAATTAATTCCTGATTCTAATGAATTACATTCAACACTATTTATTATAGATTCAGATGACTGAGAAGAACTAGAAGAACTAGAAGAACTAGAACTAGAAGAACTACTGCCCCCTGATGGCATTGCTATTTGAAAACTTAATTCTAATTTCCCGCTATCTTTAATATCAAAGCCTATAGAAACAACATAAGCTAAGTTATCTAAAGTATTTATAGAGTTAATACCTAAAAACGTTATAGATATTAATACTAATATTATTAAAAAAATTAAAAATTTTCTAGCTTTCATTATTCACCTCTTGTTTTATTTCTACAATACCTTTTTGCTTCTTCTTTTTTAAATATCCAAGTAATAAAATAGTAAAGCTTAAAATGAAAACAATAAATAATGACGAGTATTTATAGATTACATTTTCAGCAAATCTTATCTGAGCAATATTTTGGGGTATTAATGTTACAATAAAGATACCTAAAGCTACTAAATATATCATAGGAGAACTTTTACTTGTATTAGTGTTCTTTTTGGTTATTTTTAATATATATGACATTATTACAGATAAGTATGAAAAGAATGTAAGTGCCCAAATTAGTATAAATAATGCATCAACTCTTTGGAAGAACTTTCCAAATTGAATTGTTCTTGTTATCATATATATTGATAAAACACCTTCTCCACCTGTTATGAAAGGAAAAGAAAGTAATAATGCAGTAACTGTTATAAAAAGAAATGAACCAGATAATAAAATTGATATAATTCCTACTTTATTAGCTTGTTTTGTATCTTTCAAATTAGGTCTTATTAAATATAAAATAATTAATTCACCAAATGCAAATATATTAGATATACCGCTTATAAAAGTTTCATTTATTCCTTTTCCAAGTACTGGAAAAACTCTTTGGGGTACAAAGTCTGTAAATAATGATAGAAATATAATTAAAACTGTTATTAATATAAATGGCATAAGTATTGCATTAGTTCTAGATACACTTTTAAATCCAAATTGATTTGCTAAAACTGCAATTAAAATAAAAACTAGACATATTAATTCTGTAGGCATATCATTTAAATAAACAGTTTTCAAAGTATCAGCAAAACTAAGAATTAGTATTCCTGAAATAAATATTAGATGAACAATATATATAAAAGAGATTATTTTTCTTAAAATACTTCCTCCGACATATTCTGATACATCTAATATATCTTGATTGTGGAAAGGTTTAAAAAGTTTACTTATAATAATATAGAAAACTAGTGCAATTGCAGTTATATATATAACATTTAATGGTGCTGCAGATAGATTAGATGTTAATATTTCATTTGGCAGGCTTAATATTATGTGACTTATCATAATAATTATTACTAATGAAATCGCCTCAGAAATACCTATTTTATCAGTATTCATAAAAACTCCTTTCTATATTATTTTTCTCTCCATTTCATACTAATTTTATCTTGTGCTATAGGTTTTTTACTTTTTAAAAAGCTAGCTCTGTATTCTCTCTTCCATACAGGTTTTAAAAAATAGCTATGATTTTTTATTGAAGAAAGAGGAGAATATGGTGATAAATAAGGAACGCCAAATGATTTTAAAGAGTTAAGTGTTAACATATGCACAAAAATACCTATACCAATTCCTAAAAAACCACAAAGAGATCCAAGCATTATATAAGCAAATCTTGCAATTCTTAAATGAAAACTTAGTGAAAAATCCGGTATAGCAAAAGAAGATATTGCTGTTACTGCTATAATAATTATTAAAATAGGAGATACGATACTTGCAGATACAGCAGCTTCACCAAGGACTAAAGCTCCAACTATTCCTACAGTAGAACCAAGAGGAGAAGGAACTCTTAGTCCAGCTTCTCTTATAAGTTCAAATGATAATTCCATCATTAATATTTCTAATATAATAGGGAAAGGGACACTTACACGAGTAGCTACTATTGAATACAGAAGCTCAGTGGGTATTAATTCACGATGGTATATGGTAATTGCTAAATATAGTCCAGGGAGTAATAGTGTAATAAAAAATGCCAGACCTCTTAAAAATTTTAATAAATTTGAAAAACGATAATTTAAATTTACATCTTCAGGTGAAGATATAAAATCAAATAAGGTAACTGGAAGGATAAGAGCATATGGAGAACCATTATAAATTATAATTACTCTTCCTTGAAGCAAGGCGGCACAAGTTTTATCAACTCTTTCTGTAGACATTATTTCTGGAAGTGTAGTTTCGGGGTCGTCTTTTAAAAGTTGTTCTAATTCACTGCAAGATAAAATATAATCTACATCAATATTATTTAGTCTGTATTTGGCTTCTGCAACTAAACTAGAATTAGCAATATTTTTTATATAGCAAACAGCGCAATTATTTTGATTGGACTTTCCTATTACAATGTTTTCAACAATTAAATTTTCATTATTAATACTTCTTCTAATCATTGATGTATTTGTACGTAAATTTTCGACAAATGCTTCACCAGAACCTCTAACAGAAGGTTCATTTTTAGGCTCTGAAATACTTCTTTGGTTGAAATTTTTTATATCAATATCAAATGCAAATTCTATTGTATCTACAAATAAAGCACAGTTACCTGAATTTATATCTTTTACTAACTCATCAAAAGATGATACTTTTTTTATACTATTTTGAGGAAGCAGACATTCATATATATAATCGACAACATTAAACTTTTTTATTTTGCGTACACTTATGTTATTAGTAATTGCTTCAGAAATAACTTGTGGATTGGTATTTTGATTTGAATAATTTTTTAGCATAAGAGGATTTAATATAAAGTCATTAATAGATGAGCTATCTACTAATCCATCTATATATATAAGGAATGCTTTAAACTCTTTTCCTTTAGCATTTAAAAGAAAATTCCTTATTTTTATATCTGAATTAATTAAAGAATTGTATCTAGAATGAATATAATCTAAATTAACATCAATGCTAGGATAGATATTTTGCTTTTTTAATAAATCTTCAGGTTGAGTATTACTTGCTGTTTCATCAGACATTGTAAAATCATAATCTTCTTCTACATTTAAAATACTATTAAAAAAGTTTTTTAGATTTTGTAATACTTTCATAATTCCTCCATTATTATTTTTATTAGAATTTCCTTATTTTGAAAAAATATACATAAAATGAAAATGATAAGAATATAATTTTTATTATGATAAAAGTTTTTAAAGCTAAGGATTTAATTAAATATTTAATAAAAATAGTAGGCATTTTTGTAATAATGTTTTTTTTAGTGCAATTTTTTATGTCAAAAGGAAGCAAAAATCAAGAAACAAAAAATGCTATGCTTTTTTGCATAGACGATGTGATTCCCGGAATAAAAATTGGAAAGGAAGATAATGAAAATCTACAAGATTCATCTGGATTAAAATATGCTTTTGTATCACAATTAGAAATTTTTAATTCTATAAAAGAAGAAAATAAAATAAGTAATTCTTTAGAAAATGATGATAAAAAGAAGGATGAAAATAATGTAAAAAATGAAAATAAAGAAGAAATTAGTTCTGAGATAAAAGAAGGTGCAACTGTTACAGAAGTTATAAATAGTGGGGTAAATCCTAGGCATACAGATGAATACCAAGGAGTATTAATTAATAATTCAACAAAATATACATTAACTAACGAGATGCTAACTCCAGATGTTGTTGTTAATAAAAACAAAGTTGTAATTTATCATACACATACGTGTGAAAGTTACACTCCAACAGAAAAATATACCTATGCAGCAAGTGGAAATTTTAGAACTATAGATTTAAATTATTCTGTATCTCGCGTTGGTGATGAATTAAAGACAAATTTAGAAAAGTATGGATGCACAGTAATTCACGATAAAACATATCATGATTATCCTGCATATAATGGGTCATATTCTAGATCATTAGTTACAGCGCAAAATATACTTTCCTCAAATAAAGATGCAGATATAGTAATTGATTTACATAGAGATGCTATTGCAGATGGGACATATGCACCAAAGGTTAAAATTGGAGATGAGTATGTAGCACAACTAATGTTTGTAATAGGGTCAGATGTTGCTAATTCATCTCATACAAATTGGCTTCAAAATTTAAAATTTGCTGTAAAAGTGCAACAAAAAGCAAATGAATTGTATCCAGGATTATTTAAACCAATAATATTTAGAAACTCAGAATATAATCAGCATGTATCAAAAGCTGCATGTATTATAGAAGTAGGAGCAACTGGAAACACTTTAGAAGAAAGTATGGCAGCTATGAAATATTTAGCAAAAATAATAGAAGAAATATAATTTATATGATATAATACTTGGAAAAAAAGAAAAGGAGAAATAATGAAGGTATACAATAAACCAAAATACTTAAAACTTTTAAGTAAAGAATTCAAAAATATTACTGAAGTTGCTGAAGAAATAATTAATTTAAAAGCAATCCTTAATTTACCTAAAGGTACGGAATTATTCTTAAGCGATATACATGGAGAATATGCTCCATTTATACATATTTTAAATAATGGAGCAGGAATTATACGAAGTAAAATAGATGAAGTTTTCGAAAATCAAATAGCAGAAAAAGAAAGAAATACACTAGCAACTCTAATATATTATCCAGAAGAGAAATTAAAGCTAATAAAAAAGGAGTATAGAAATAAATCTTTAGATGAATGGTATACAATTACTTTATATAGACTAGTTGAAATTGCAAGAAGAGTAAGCTCAAAATATACAAGATCAAAAGTAAGAAAAGCTATAAAAAGTGGTTTTGAATATATAATAGATGAATTATTACATGCTCAAGTAAATAATGAAAAAGATAAAGAACATTATTATAAGCAGATTATAAAATCAATAATAGAACTTGGTCAAGCAGATAGCTTTATAATAGCAATTTCAGATTTAATAAAACAAATGGCAATTGATCATTTACATGTAATCGGAGATATTTTTGATAGAGGCAGAGATCCTGATTTAGTAATATCTAAACTTATGAAATTTCATAGTTTAGATATTCAATGGGGAAACCATGATATTTTATGGATGGGAGCTGCTTTAGGAAATAAAGCTAGTATTGCAACAGTAATAAGGATTTGTGCAAGATATAATAATATAGGAATATTAGAAGATGCTTATGGAATAAATATAAGACCTCTTTCAACATTTGCACAAGAAGTATATAAAGAAGATAATTGTGAAAAATTTATGCCTAAAGTTTTTGACTATAATAAATATGACAGTAGTGATAGAAAAACTATTGCTAAAATTCATAAAGCAATCACAATAATTCAGTTTAAAATAGAAGGAAAGTTAATAAAAAAACATCCAGAATATAATTTAAATAGTAGGTTATTACTAGATAAAATAGATTTCGAAAAAAGAACAGTAGAAATAGAAGGGGAAAAGTACGAGCTAAATGATATAAATTTCCCTACAATAGATAAAAATGACCCATATAAATTAACAAAGGAAGAGAATGAAGTTATAGAAAGATTAACGGAATCGTTTATACACAGTAAAGAGCTAAATAATCATATAAATTATTTATATACTAAAGGAGAAATGTATACTATATTTAATAACAATTTATTATTTCATGGTTGCATGCCAACAAATTCAGATGGAACATTTAAAGAAGTAAACTTTTTAGGAAAATCTTTAAAGGGAAAAGCATATTTTGATGAAATAAATGAAACAGTAAGTAAAGTATATTTAACAAAAGAGGAAGAACTTATAGACATAATGTGGTTTTTATGGATATCACCAGATTCGCCATTTTTTGGAAAAGAAAAGATGGTCACATTTGAAAGTTATTTTGTAGATGACGAAAAAACTCATAAAGAACCTAAAAATCCATATTATCATTTAGTAGAAGATGAAGAGTTTTGCAAAAAAGTTTTAATGGAATTTGGCTTAAATGATGAAGACTCTCATATAGTAAATGGGCATATGCCAGTAAAAGCTAAAGATGGAGAGAGTCCTATTAAAGCTAATGGAAAACTACTAATAATAGATGGGGGATTTGCAAAGAGTTTTAGAGAAAAAACGGGAAATGCAGGATATATTTTAACATATAATTCTAATGGACTTCTTTTAAGTCAAACAAAACCTTTTGAATCTGTACAAAGAGCAATAGAAGAAGAAAAAGACATTATAAGCGAGATTATAGTAAAAAAAGAAGGTGTTATGAGAAAAACTGTTGGAGATACAGACATAGGAACTAAACTTAAAGGCGAAATCGATGACTTAGAAGAACTAATGAAAGCATATCTATCAGGTGAAATTAAAGAGATTATATAAAAAATTAATAAAAATTTATTTGACTATTGCAACTAAAGAATAAATATAATAGAATACTGTAAAACGAAGGAGGAGAAAAAATATGGCAAAAATAAAAGTAGATTTCAAAAATTTAGGAATAGAGAGTGAAGAAATCTTAAAACATGCAGCTGTTGTAGCTGAAATCAATGATGAACTTATAGAGAAGTCAGATGATGAAAAAGAATTTTTAGGATGGCTTAATTTACCAACTAATTATGATAAAAAAGAATTTGATAGAATAAAAAAATGTGCTCACAAAATAAGAAAAGATTCAGATATATTATTAGTAATTGGAATTGGTGGATCTTACCTAGGAGCAAGAGCAGTTATAGAAGCACTTCATAGTTCTTTTCAAAACATGAAAGAGGATAGCTTAAAAGTTATTTTTGTTGGTAATAGCTTAAGTGCAGATTATATAAATGATGTTATAGAATTATTAGAAGGTAAAGATTTTAGTATTAATGTAATATCTAAATCGGGAACAACAACAGAACCTGCTATTGCATTTAGAATTTTTAGAGAAATAATAGAAGGAAAATATGGAATTAAAGAAGCAAGAAAGAGAATATATGTAACTACAGATAAGAAAAAAGGTGCTCTTAAACAATTAGCTGATGCAGAAGGTTATGAAACATTTGTAATACCTGATGATGTAGGTGGAAGATTTTCTGTACTTACAGCTGTTGGATTATTGCCAATTGCAGCAAGTGGAATAGATATTGATAAAATTATGGAAGGAGCAAGATTTGCTCAAGATAAATATTCAGATAGTTCATTAGAATATAATGAATGTTACAAATATGCGGTTGCAAGAAATTTTCTTTATGATGAGGGGAAATCTTTAGAGTTATTAGCTGCATATGAACCAAGAATGCATTATTTTATAGAATGGTGGAAACAACTATTTGGAGAGAGTGAAGGAAAAGACGGAAAAGGTTTATTCCCAGTAGGAGCAGAATTTACAACTGATTTACATTCATTAGGTCAATATATTCAAGAAGGAAGAAGAATATTATTTGAAACAGTATTAGATATAGAAAAAGTAAATAGAGATATTGAAATTAATATGGATGAGGACAACCTAGATAATTTAAATTATCTTTGTGGTAAAAAACTAAGCTATGTAAATAAAAAAGCAATGGAAGGTACAATAGAAGCTCATGTAGATGGAGGAGTTCCAAATATATTGATTCATATAGATGAATTAAATGAAAATACTATGGGGCAATTAATATATTTCTTTGAAAAGGCATGTGCAATGTCTGCAGAGCTTTTAGAAGTAAATCCATTTAATCAACCAGGTGTTGAAAAATATAAGACAAATATGTTTAGATTATTAAAAAAACCAGGATATGAAAATTAATATTAGAAATTAGGAGAGAAAAGATATGCAAGAATTTGTTATTCAAATTATGGAACAATGGGGATATTTAGGAGTTGCTTTATTAATTGCAATAGAAAATATATTCCCGCCAATTCCATCAGAAGTTATTTTGGCTTTTGGTGGATTTATGACAACAAAAACTACTTTAAATGCGATAGGTGTTATTATAGCAGCTACCATAGGTTCTACAGTAGGAGCAATTGCACTATATTATATAGGAAAGATATTTAATAAAGAAAGATTAGAAAGAATTATATCTGGAAAAATAGGTAAAGTTTTAAGATTAAAAGCATCAGATATAGAAAAAGCAGATAAATGGTTTGATACTAAAGGACAAAAGACGGTATTTATTTGTAGGTTCATACCAATTGTAAGAAGCCTAATTTCTATACCAGCAGGTATGAGTGAAATGAAATTTCTTAAATTTTTACTATACACAGTTTTAGGATCTACTATTTGGAATACAGTTTTAGTTCTTTTAGGAAAACAGCTTGGAGATTCATGGGAAAGAGTAGTAGAAGTATTTAGTAATTTTTCACATATCATATTAGTAGTATTAATAGTTTTATTTATTTTAGGAGTTTATTGGTTTTATAGAAATAAAATTAAAAAGAAGAAAAAAGAATCTAATTGAATATTGTAAAAACAATGAAGTAAGTATATAATCTAATAAAATAGATAAAAGGAAAAAAACAAATGGAAAACTTTAAAAGCCTTGTGGCTGTATATATATATATATATATATATCGTAGGATTTAACAAAATAAACTTATGTAAACATAGAGAAACTATGCTTTTTAGAAGGATCTAAAAGGCATAGTTTT
>CALXPX010000042.1 GCA_944390305.1 uncultured Clostridia bacterium | reverse complement strand
GAAAAATATAGAATAATACAAGATAGAATTTATGTATCAGATTTTGATGAACTTTTATTAAATACTAAAAAGCTAAATAAAAGAGAAAATAAACAATAGGAGGTTATATATTATAACCACAAAAACGGACAGACCTTTATATATGAGGAAAAATTGAAAATCATGAAAGAGGCTTAAATCTCAACTTTAGAGGATTGAAATAGACTCCAAAAGTAGTTATATCAGGCACTTTAAGGAGTAATGTCAGGGGACGCAAATTCTGGAGGTTAAATAGGAAGAGTTCAGAGGAGGATAGGTACATGAAAAAGATTGAGAAAGACAAAAGGAACAGTTAGAATTGTGTCACCAATGGAGAGACAATTTGAAAGAAAAATAAATATAAGTACGTCAGACTTAGTAAGAACGATTGATGCTGCAAAACTAGCTTTTTAAGTTTTTACAATTATCAAATAAAATATTGACAACTAAATTTAATATTGATAAAATAATAAAGTAAAATTTTAAATGAAAGGGGCTTAATATGAAAACAATTAAAAAAATTAGCTTAATTATGGCTATAGCACTTATACTATTGGCAATAAACAATACTGTAAAAGCTACTGATACTACAGTAGAGGAAAAAGTTACAGAAACAGGATTTAAATATACTTTAGAAGTATATTCAGAATCTTATGATTTAACAATTACAGGTACAACTAACACAAATGCAAAAGTCTTAGAAATACCAGATGAAATTGAAGGTTACAAAGTAAATTCTATTGGTGAAGGTGCTTTTAAAGGATTAACAAGTCTAGAAAAAGTGGTTTTTCCAGAAAATCTAAAAGATGTTAATGGATATGCATTTAGTGGATGTACAAATCTAAAAGAAGTAGAATTAAACGCAGAAGTTACTCTTTACAATAAGGTATTTGAAGGAACGGCAATTGAAACGTTGGTATTCCCAGCAGATGAAAGTGCAACAAGTTGTGGCTTTGACGGCTCAACATTAGATGGTATGAATAGTTTAAAATCAATTTATGTTTATGCAAAAGATAAATGCTGGATATATGATAATAGTGTTTCAGATGTGGCTGAAATGACAGCAGCAACAGCAGAATATTTAAAAAATAATGTTACAATTTACGGTTATTCTTCTACTTATCCAGAAGATGATTCTATAAATTCAGTTTCATTAACACCTAAGGGATTAGCTCAAAAAAGAGGAATTAAATTTGTTGATTTAGCAACCTTAGAAGAAATTACTTTAGAAGATAAAGAAACAGAAGTTACTCTTTGGGGAAATATAGGAAAAATAGCAAAATTATCAGTTACAAAAATGGTAGAAGGAACAGATGAGTACAAAGCTGTAACAAGCGGTTTAGAAAACTATGATATAGCTTTAGCTTATGATATTTCTGTAGTAGAAGGTGACTATGAAGGAAAATTAAGAGTTACATTACCTGTAGAAAGCAAATATAATGGACGTACAGCTTTAGTATTACACAAAAAAGCTGATGGAACAGTTGAAAGATTTTCACCAGTTGTTAAAAATGGATTTGTAACAGTTGAAGTATCTGAATTATCTCCATTTGTAGTAGCTTTTGAAAATGAAACTGAAGATAATAGTGAAGAACAAAACATAAACGACATTGAAAAAGATGAATTAGATGAAAGCCCTAAAACAGGAGAAAATAATATAGGTATTGTAGTTGCTTCAATATTATCAATAATAACATTAGCTGCAATTATAGCTATCAAAAATAGAAAATAATAATATTATTAATAAGTAAACATAAGAGAGGTAATAAAACATACTTTTTAGTAGGTTAATTACCTCTTTAAATTATAAGAAATTTGGAGTGAACAAAATGGCTGCAAAACATGCAAAAAAAAGTAAAAAAATATATATAATAATTCCATTAATTATAATATTAATTGTACTTTTAAGTTATTTATTTTATAATTTATACATCAATATGAGGGACAAAAAGCTAAGTCAAAATTTACAGCATGAAATAGACAATAATTTAGTAGATAATACTATAAATACTCAACAAAGCGAGATAGTTAATAAAGTAAAAGAATTGCAAACAGAAAATGAAGATGTTAAAGCATGGATAAAAATAGATGACACTAATATAAATTATCCGGTAGTACAAACTGCAGATAATGACTATTATTTATATAGGAATTATAAAAAAGAAAAGAGTAATTATGGCTCTATATTTATTGATAAAGATTCAAACATAAAAGATGTAAATTCAAATATAATTATGTATGGACATAATATGAAAGATGGCAGTATGTTTAAAGACTTACTTAAATATGAAGATAAAGAATATTATAATCAACACAAGTATATTGAATTTGTAACAGATGAAAATATAAGTACATATGAAATAATAGCAGCATTTAAATCAAGAATTTTTTATAAAAAAGAAGAAAATGTATTTAGATATTATACTTGTACAGATTTGTCTAATGAAGAAGATTATAATTACTATATAAGTAATTGTAAAGAATTAGCTTTTTATGATACGGGGTTAAGTGCCAATTACGGTGAGCAGATTATTACTTTAATAACCTGCGAATATTCTACAGAAAATGGAAGAATGGTTGTAGTAGCCAAAAAAATAGCTTAAAATTAATTAATTTTATATGAGAATATAATTTGTTACCAAAAAATCTGGAAGCCACTGATATAAAAGGATTACACTGATTTTAAAACACCTTGAATTGTTAGTGATTTTAAGATAAAATAACCGTAGATATTTAAGTAACAATCAATCAAAAACAAATCTGCCAAATGGAATAAAGATTCCTGATAAAAAGCTATGCAAGTAAAAAAATATGGAGATGTAAAAAATGAAAGATACCATAGTATATTTAATTAGGCATGCTGAAACCGTTGACGAGAATGGAATCAGAAATACAAATGAAGATTCTCAAATGATTAATGAAAAGGAGATATTATCTGTACAAGGTGAAAAACAATCTAAAAAATTAAGCGAAAATATAGAATTAAATGGCATTGATATTATTTGGTCAAGTAGTTATACTAGAGCAAAAGCCACTGCAAAATATATTGCTGATGCTAATAACTTGCCTATCAATTTAGATAGTAATTTAAGTGAAAGAAAACTAGGAAATTTAAAAGAACTAGGAGAATTTATGAAAGATAAAAAAACAAGAGATCCTTCACAAAAGCAACTATTAGTAAGAAATTTTAAAACTTCCGATGGAGAAAGTGCAGAAGACACAAAAAATAGAATGACTAAATTCTTTGACAAATATTAAAAGAGTATGAAGGTAAGAAAATTACTGTTGTAAGCCATCGGAGGTTCAATAAAATTTTTCTTATTAAATTGGTGTGAAGTAAATAAAGATGTTAAATTAGTATACAAGAATACAATTTTAGATATAACATCTCCTTGCTTATTAAAAATGGTTTTTAGAAAAAGTAAATTAGTAAATTTGGAACAAATAAAATATTAGTAAAAAAGAGAAAGTTGGTTTACAAACAATTAACATAAAATGAAATAATTGATTATATGTTATAAAAAATTAACCAGTAATTTATAAAGGAGAAAAATAAAAATGAAAATAATAACAGTATGTGGAAGTTTAAAATTCAAAGATGAAATCATGCAAATTACAGAAAAGATGGCATTACAAGGTAATTGTATGTTAAGCATTGTTTATCCAACTAAAAAAGATAAAGATGCATATACAGATGAAGAAAAAGAAATACTTGGAAAAATGCATAAAGAAAGAATAAAAATATCAGATGCTATTTTAGTTGTTAATATAGATAATTATATAGGTAGTAGTACTATAAGCGAAATAGAGTTTGCTAAAAAATTAAATAAAGAAATTATATACTATACAGATATTATAAATAATAATTAAATAAAATAGTTATTTGGAAGCGAGATGACAAACTTGGATCATATATTTGCATTAGTTATTATGTTTATAATAGTAATAGTAACTTTTATATTATTTGAAATATTAGATTATAGGTTTAACATCAAAATAAAATATTTCTCGTTAGTTGCTAAAAATAAATTACTGTATTATATTGTAATGATAATTTGGGTTATTATATTATTTGGTTTACTAATAATAAGCTATCATATAAATAATTATTATTGTTTTATAATGCTAGTTATATGTTTTTCCATATTTACATGTTTATATCATCATGTTAGAAATTGGGATATGGCATATACAGTATATATTAAAAATGTTAATTTACTTATAAAAGCAAAAGAAAAAGATAAAAAAAGAAAGAAAAAATAAAATAAATTATATTAAATTAGAAAAGCACACTAGGTAAAGTAAAAATTTATAATAAATGAGATATAAAAAGAGGTAAAGTATGAAAGATTTTAGATTAGAAAAATTAGTGCATAATTTATTAAATTATTCTATTAACTTGCAAAAAGGAGAGAAAATATTAATAGAAATAATAGGAACAGATGCTATTTATTTAGGAAAAGAATTAATAAAACAAGCAGAAAATATAGGAGCTATTCCTTTTTTTAACATAATAGATTATAAAGTAATAAGAGAAATGCTTGCAAATGCAACAGAAGAACAAATGCAAGTTTATGGTAAACACGATTTACAAAGAATGAAGGACATGGATGCATATATTGGAGTAAGAGCAGGCGAAAATACAGCTGAACTAAATGGGATAGCAAAAGAAAAAATGGAATTATATAATAAATACTATACTTTACCAGTTCACTTTGAAGAAAGAGTCAAAAATACAAAATGGTGTATTTTAAGATATCCAAATGCGTCAATGGCACAGATGAGCAATATGAATACAGAGGAATTTGAAGATTTTTATTTTAAAGTTTGTTTATTAGATTATAGTAAAATGTCAAAGGCTATGGATCCTTTAGTAAATTTAATGAATAAAACGAAAAACGTTCACATAAAAGGAGATAAAACAGATTTAACTTTTAGTATAGAGGGAATACCAGCTGAAAAATACATGGGGACATTTAATGTTCCAGATGGAGAAGTAGCTACAGCACCAGTAAAAACAAGTGTAAATGGATATATAACATATAATACTGAAACAAGATATAATGGAATATTATTTAACAATATTAGATTTGAATTTGAAGATGGAAAAATAAAAAAAGCTACATCAAATAAAATAAGAGAACTTAATCAAATTTTAGATATAGATGAAGGAAGTAGATATATAGGTGAATTCGCATTAGGAATAAACCCATATATAGAAAAACCAATAGGAGATACATTGTTTGATGAAAAAATAAAAGGTAGCTTTCATTTTACACCAGGAGATAGTTTAGATAAAAGTGACAATGGAAATCGTTCAAGTATTCACTGGGATATAGTAAATATTCAAACGCCAGAATATGGAGGAGGAGAAATTTGGTTTGATAATACATTAATAAGAAAAGATGGATTATTTGTTTTAGAAGAATTAAAAGGATTAAATCCTGAAAATCTAATATAAAGAACATGCCTATTATATAAAATAAAAAATCATAAGTAATAATAAAAAAGAGAAGGGAGAGATCATATAATAAATTTATATGGTAATTAAATATGAATATTAAAGAAAAAGGGGAAGAATCTAAGTTAAATAATTTAAAGAAAAAATTGATAAATTTTTTCAAGAATTATAAAATAATGTTTATAGTGACAGTAATAATTGGATTAATTACACATTTGTTTATGATGACAAACAAACTTCCAAATCATGATGATATAGAATCTATATTTTCAAAAGGAGTAACATTTGAATTAGGAAGATGGGGATTAGAATTAATTAAATACATATTTCCTAATTATAGTATGCCTTGGTTTAATGGTATAATAATGATTATAATGATTGCACTATCAGCATGCCTAATTGCCAAAATATTAGGTATAAAATCAAAAGTCAAACAATGTTTAATTGGTGCAATTATGATTACATATTCATCAGTAACTTGTACTCTGGCTTATACATTCACTGCAAGTGCATATGGGGTCGCAATTTTTCTTTCTGTATTTTGCGTATATTTTGCTATAAAGTCTGAAAAAAAATCAAATATGATTTTTTCTATAATATGTTTAATTTTATCTTTATCAATTTATCAAGCATACATTAGTTTAACAGCAACTATATTTGTAATTTTATTAATAAAATATTGCTTAAATAAAGAAGAAGGATTTAAAAATATAGTACTTAAAGGAATAAAATATTTAGCAATATTGATATTAAGTTTATTAATCTATTTAGCAAGCGTATTAATAATTAATTATTTTATGGGAAGTACTTTAAGCGAATATCAAGGAGCTAGTGAAATAGGAAATATAAGTATAAATGCAATAGTAAAAGGGGTAATTAATTGCTATATGACTATTCCAAGGTTGATTTTGCGTGATTTTTACGGATTATCAGCAGGAAGTTTATTAAAAATAGGATATTTAGCAACAATAATTACAATATTAATTTTAGCAATTATCCAGTTAAAAGAAGTTGCAAAATCTAGTAAAAAGAAAATGACTTTGTATATAATATTAGGAATTATATTGCCTATATCAATGAATTTAATGTATCTTATAAACTCAAAAATAGAAATACATTCTTTAATGTTATATGGAAATTGCTTTATATTAATACTACCTTTAGTATTAACTGAAGAATCTTCAGAAACAAAACCAATAAAATATATTAATAAGATAATAATTGTAACACTAATAATAATGTTATATAAATACATTGCTTTTGCAAATGAAAGTTATTTTAAGCTAAAATTATCTTATGAAAATACATATTCATTTTATACAACTTTAGTAACAAGAATTGAAAGTACTAAAGGATTTAATGAGGATACTAAAATAGCTTTTATAGGAGAATATGGTGGAGAACTGTTATACCCTAATTCAGATTATTTTTCTGATTTAGATGATTTTACTGGCATTATATCTAACTTAGAAATGATATCAGCATATTCCAAAGAAAATTTTATAAAAAATTATATTGGCATAGATTTTAATTATGCATCAGAAGAAGAGATAAATGAATTACAAAATAATGAAAAAGTTAAAGAAATGAATATCTACCCATACGATAATTCTATAAATAAAATAAATGATATAATAGTTATTAAATTTTCTAATGAAAGTTTTTAGCATGTATCTATAGTTATAAAAAGTCAGGAAGAAGAAAAAATTATGGAAAATAAATATGAACTATTTATAAACTTAAACAATGAAATAAAAAAAATATATATAAAGTATTTTGAAGAAGAAAAATATGAATTACTAATAAATGAAGAAAAAATACTTTTAGCAAGGAAAACAAATAATAAAAATAAAATAAATTTAAATCATGAATTGGAAATCGTAAAATTAATAAAAAGTATGGCTAAAAGACAAAAAGCAAATGGTATACTATATATTAACCTAACAAAAGAAATAAATACTATTCTTCAAAGAACTAATAATGAAAACAATATAAAATGTACAGATAATAGAATATCATGGCCAATAAGACAAGCCTTTACTAAAGCAATTATTTTAAAAGAAAATTCAAAATTTATAAAATAGGATTAAAATTATTTATTAAAAATATGTAAAAATATACTTAAATAAAGGAGAAAAGATGGTGATTTTAATCGGAGGTACTACTCATACAGGGAAAACATTATTAGCACAAAAAATGTTAGAAAAATACAAATATCCATATCTATCTATAGATCACCTAAAAATGGGATTAATTAGAAGTAAACAAACAAATTTAACTGTAGAAGATGATGATAAATTAACAAAATATTTATGGGATATAATAAAAGAAATTATAAAGACTAACATTGAAAATAATCAAAATATCATAATAGAAGGATGTTATATTCCTTTTTATTGGAAAAAAGATTTTAATAAAGAATATTTAAAACAAATTAAGTATATTTGCCTTATTATGACGAAAACGTATATAGATAATAATTTCGAAAAAATAGTAAAATATGAAAATATAATAGAAAAAAGAAAATTAAGTGCTAAACTAAAGAAAGAAAAATTAATAAAAGAAAATGAGTACAATTTAGAAATGTGCAAAAAATATAATAATGAATATATCTTAATAGATAAAGATTATAAAATATAGGAGATAACATGAAAAGTTTTTATGAAAAAATAAGTCAAACTTGTAAAAAATATAAAAAAGTAGCAATGTTTATAGACATGGATGGAACTATATCAGAATATCATGTATATGAAGAAGAAAAAATGCCTATTAATACAAAAGGCGTCGCAATAAATCAAAAACCCCTAAATAATATTATTGAAAAACTAAAAATGATAAGTAATATACATAATATAGATTTATATATTTTAACTCTATCTAAGAGTAATTTGATTACCAAAGAAAAGAAAGAATGGCTAAAAAAGTATATTAGTTTTATAAAAAAAGAGAACTGGATTATTATAGATAGAGAAAATGGTGAATATAATGCAGAAACTAGAAATTATATAAAAACTGAAAAAATAAAAGAAAAAATTAGTAATGATTATGAACATATTATTTTATTAGATGATGATCATAATGTTTTAAAACAAACATTAACAACTTTAAAAGATAAATGTGATGTATATCATATATCATCAGCAATTATATAAAAAACGAAGCCAGCCGGATAAGAACCCGGCGGGCTTACGTATCTTACTGTCCCTTTTTCTTGTATGCCTTTTTGGCAATGGCATAAACGATGATGGTTACCAAAGAGCCACCAACGGCCCAGATTAGCTTTTCGCCGCCCCGAGCGATGAATGCCCAGTATGCCTGGAAGTTTATGATGCAGTAAAGCACCATGCTTGCTACGATGATGATCGCAATAGCGATCAGTACGGGGACGATTGCTTTTTTCATTGTTGTCATTCCTTTCAAAATAAGATTACTTATATTATACACTAATTTACATAAAAAAGCAAATTTCATATAACTAAAATAGTGTAACTATAAAATATTAATATAAAAAATAATTATGCAAAAAATTACAAAATTGATAAATACAATAATTTATGATATATATTTAATAAAAAATGTTAGAAGTAAAGGAGCAATAGTATGGAAAATAAAGAAAAATCCAAAGTATATTTTACAGATTTTAGAGCGAAACCAGGATATAATCTTCTGCAAAAACTGGAAAGATTAATAAAAGTAGCTGGTATAGAGAAGATAGATTTCCAAAATAAATTTGTAGCAATAAAGATACATTTTGGGGAACCAGGAAATTTAGCATATTTAAGACCAAATTATTCTAAAGTAGTAGCAGATACCGTAAAATCTTTAGGAGGGAAGCCTTTTCTTACAGATTGCAACACACTATATGTAGGTGGAAGGAAAAATGCTCTAGATCATATTGACGCAGCATATTTAAATGGATTTACACCGTTTTCTACCGGATGTAATGTAATTATTGCAGATGGTTTAAAAGGAACTGATGAAGAATATGTTGAAATAAATAAAGAATATATAAAAACAGCTAAAATAGGTAAAGCAATAATGGATGCAGATGTTATAATTTCATTAAATCATTTTAAAGGACATGAAGGAACTGGCTTTGGAGGAGCAATTAAAAATATAGGAATGGGATGTGGTTCAAGAGCAGGTAAAATGGAGATGCATAGTGCTGGTAAGCCTAATGTATTAGAAAATAAATGTAAAAAATGCAGAATGTGCATAAAAATCTGTGCTCATGGTGCTATATCATATAATGATTTAGGAATTGCTCAAATAGATCATAATAAATGTGTAGGATGTGGAAGATGCATAGGAATTTGTAATTTTGATGCTATAAAATCTCCAAATGATGAATCAGCAGATATTTTAAAGAAAAAAATGGCAGAATATGCATATGCAGTAGTAAAAGATAAAAGTCAATTTCATATAAGTCTTATTTGTGATGTAT
>CALXPX010000041.1 GCA_944390305.1 uncultured Clostridia bacterium | reverse complement strand
ATAATATGTCTTTAGATAAATTAAGATATTGACAAAACGATAAATAAAGTGTAAAATAGAAATATAGACGTTGATTGAGAGAAGTAGCAATAATACTATTTCAGCGAGCTGGGTACGGTGTGAGCCAGTAATATAAGGTTATTGTGAATAACACTCATGAGTTTCCTACCGAAATTGAAATGAAAGTAGACTAGGACGGCAGTAATCCGTAATCATATTACTAGGTTTGTTGGAACCGATAAAAGTGATTATAAAATAAAAATAAGAAAGTAATTAGTTATATGAAAATATATATCTTATTTATTTTATAATAAATAGGGTGGTACCGCGGATATAAACAGTATTCGTCCCTTGTATAAGGGATAATACTGTTTTTTTGTTATCCTAAATAAAAAAAGAAGGTGATTTTATATGGAAGATGGCAATAATAATAATTTATTTCTTAGTGATTCTATACTTATCACTTTAATAAAAAAGTATAAATTATATCCAAAATAGGAGGAAAAGTTTATGGAAAAACAATACGAAAGTAAATTAGATGTTATAAAAACACAAGAAGCAATTACAAAAGTAAAACAACATTTTGAAAAGGAATTATTAACTAGATTAAATCTTATAAAAGTTTCTGCCCCTCTTTTTATAGATTCAAAAACAGGTTTGCAAGATAACTTAAATGGAAAAGAAAGAGCAGTAGATTTTGAAGTTTCAGGGCAATATTTAGAAATAGTTCAATCACTAGCAAAATGGAAGAGATTTGCACTAAAACAATATGGTTTTGAAGAAGGTAGTGGAATTTGCACAGACATGACAGCAATTAGAAAGGACGAAAAAATAGATAGCATTCATTCTTATTTAGTAGATCAATGGGATTGGGAAAAGGTAATTTCTAAAGAAGAAAGAAACATAGATACACTTAAAGCAGTAGTTACAGCTATTTATAAAGCAATTAGAACTACAGCAAGATATATAAAAAAGGAATATCCAGTATTTAGTTATAAATTAGCTAAAAGTGTATATTTTATTACTGCTCAAGAATTAGAAGATTTATATAAAGACAAAAGTGCAAAGGAAAGAGAATATTTAATTACGAAAAAATATGGAACAGTTTTTATAATTGGAATAGGAGATAAATTAAAGTCAGGCAAAGAACATGATTTTAGAAGTCCAGATTATGATGATTGGAAATTAAATGGAGATTTGCTTATATGGCATAGTAAACTAGGAATACCATTAGAAATAACATCAATGGGAATAAGAGTTGATAAAGAATCTATGATATCTCAAGTAAAAAAGAGTATGTGTGAAGAAAGGTTAAAACAAAAATATCATAAAATGGTTATAAATGAAGAATTGCCATATACTATAGGCGGAGGAATAGGTCAATCTAGACTTTGTATGCTATTGTTAGAAAAAATGCATATTGGAGAAGTTCAAGTAGGATTTTGGAGCAAAGAAGAATTACTTAAATGTCAAAAAATGGGAATAAAAGTACTATAGATCTATAAATTTTAAATATTTATATTATTACAATTATTACGAAAAATAAACACAAATTCTGTTTTTGACTTGAAAAAAAATAAAATTAAAAATATAATTAAAATACTATAAAATAGACTAAAACGAAAAATATTGTACATATTAATATATAAAAATAGAAGATACAAAAGAAAGGTGGAAAATATTTTGATATTAGAAATAATACTTGTAGTTGTAGGTTTTGTTTTTTTAATAAAAGGAGCGGATTTATTAGTTAGAGCAGCTACAAGTATTGCAAAAAGATTTGGTTTATCTGAGATGCTTATAGGTTTGACAATAGTTGCAGTTGGGACGTCTCTTCCAGAAATATTTATCACAATTACATCTGCAATAGATGGTCATTCTGATTTGATAATTGGAAATGCAATAGGAAGCTGTATATGTAATTTCTTATTAGTTATAGGAATTACAAGTTTAATAAGGCCTGTAAAATTTAATAAAAGAATTATTAAAGTACATCTTCCAATTGGAATTGTGGCTATGCTTCTTCTTTTATTTTTAGGAAACACTAACAAAATAGGAGAGGCTCATGTAATTTATAGATGGCAAGGAATAGTACTTTTACTATTTACAGTATTATATATTATATATACAATATATGAAGAAAATAAAATTAAAGATCAAAAAATGGATGAAGAGATTCTAAAAGAAGTAAGGGAAAAAGAGAATTATCCTGTAGGTACAATTATTATTTATATGATTTTAGGAATCTTAGGATTAAAGTTTGGTTCAGATTTTGTCGTTGATAATTCTGTAATAATTGCAAGTAAATTAGGATTATCTGAAAGATTTATAGGAATGACAATAGTAGCTGCGGGAACAGCTCTTCCTGAAATCATAACTGGAATTATATCTGCTAAGAGAAATGAAACAGATTTATTATTAGGAAATATATCAGGTTCTAATATTTTAAATCTTTGCTTTTTAGTAGGATTAGGTGCAGCAATTAATCCTTTAATATTTGCTACAGATTTTAATGAGAGTATATTAATTTTAATAGCAGTAACAATGTTTTTGCAGTTGATAGCAACTTTTAACCCTAAAAATGTACTTAATAGAAAATGGGGATTTTTGTTAATTATAGTATATATCATATATATATGGTGCATGGTATAAAATTAAATTTATAAAAATGGAAAAATTTTCTAAATATAAAAATCTTTGCTTGAATATTTTTTTTACATTTACAAAAAATAATTATGTGACAATTTTATAAAATATAAACAAGGCAAAATAATTGTTTATATTAAAGAAGGGAGAAAAATATGAAAGTAAAGGATTGTATGCAAAATAATGTGTGTTTTATTACACCAGATGTTAAATTAGATCAAGTTTGTAAGATAATGAATGAAAATCATATAGGTGCAATACCTGTATGTGATGAAAATTCGGGAGTTTGTGGTATTGTAACAGACAGAGATATAATTTTAAGAGGTATTGCTTGTGATAAAGATGTAAAAAATACACCTGTAAGTGACATAATGACATGTAATATTTGCACATGTAAAGAAAATGATGACATGAAAAATGCAGAAAATATTATGTCTAAAAACCAAATAAGAAGACTTCCTGTTTGTGACAATAACAATAATGTAATAGGAATTTTAACTTTAGAAGATTTGGTAAACAATGATAATAAAATAGGAAAACAAGAAGTTTTTTGCACTATAGAAGGAATTTGTGATAAAAATAGAAGTAAAAATGCAGAATAAGTAATTGCTTTTTTAATTTTAGTAGACAGTATTGTCTACTAAAATTTTTTATATACTTTATTTTATTACATATTTTTATTTTTTTATTAAAAATATATGTTTAAAATAAAAAAATATTGACTAAAATTATATATAAGTAAAATAAATTTGTTATTATTAATATAAAAAATAAAAAGGAAGGATATAAAATGAATAATAAAAAATTAATTGTATACTTTACTTACACAAATAATACTAAAAAAATTGCAGAAAAAATAAAAGAAAGATTAAAATGTGATATTTTAGAAATAAAACCTAAAGTTCCATATAATGAAGATTATGATGTAGTAGTAAGATTAGAACAGAATAATGAAACAGCTAAAAAAACACCAGAAATTGAAAGTGTAAATATTAATTTAAATAATTATGATGAAATTATTTTAGGAACACCAGTATGGTGGTATACTATAGCTCCAGTTATTAGAACATTTTTGAAACAATATGATTTATCAGGTAAAAAAATAATTCCGTTTGCAACAAATGGTGGATGGATAGGTAGAACATTTAAAGAAATAAAAGAGTTATGTCCGAACTCGAAAATAGAAAAAGAAGAAAATATTGTATTTGATGGTAATAATATGAAAACATCTGAAAAAGAAGTGGGGAATTGGATAAATAATTTATAAATTAAAAAAATATATATAAGGAGATTAAAAGTATGGAAAAATCAAAAGTATATTTTACAAAAGAAATAACTCCAGAAAGTGTTATAGAAATGTATAACAAACTTGGAATCAAACTACCAGGAAGAGTAGCAGTAAAATTACATTCAGGAGAAAAGGGTAATCAAAATTATATAAAACCAGAGTTCGTAAAAGCAATAGTGGATTATGTAAATGGTACTGTAGTAGAGTGTAATACTGCATATGGAGGAGCTAGAAATTCTACTGAAAAACATAAAGAATTAATAAAAGAACATGGTTGGACAAAATATTTTAATGTAGATTTAATGGATGCAGAAGGACCAGACTTAATGTTAGAAATTCCAAATGGAAAAGTTATTAAGGAAAATTTCGTAGGAAAAAATCTAAAAAACTATGATTCAATGCTTGTACTTTCACATTTTAAAGGTCATCCAATGGGTGGATTTGGAGGAGCTTTGAAACAATTATCTATAGGATGTAGTTCTTCAGAAGGAAAAGCATGGATACATTCGGCTGGAAAAACAAAAGATCAAAATATATTATGGGATAATTTGCCAGAGCAAGATAGATTTTTAGAAGCGATGGCTGATGCAGCATCTAGTATAGTAAATTATTTTAAAGATAAAATTGTATTTATAAATGTAATGTGTAATTTATCTGTAGACTGTGATTGTTGTGCAGTTGCAGAAGATCCATGTATGAAAGATATTGGAATATTAGCAAGTTTAGATCCAATTGCGATTGATCAAGCATGTATAGATTTAATATATAATTCTAAAGACCCAGGAAGAGATCATTTTGTGCAAAGAGTAGAAAGACAACATGGTATTCATACAATAGAAGCAGCCTCAAAGCTTGGATTTGGAACAAGAGAATATGAATTAATAGTGTAAATTAGACATTTAACAAATAATTAAATAGAAAATTTAAAGCTTTTGATAAAATCAAATGTAAGCTCTATTAGCTATAATAAAATAGAACAATTATAATCTTAATAATTAATATAATAAAATAGCAGGTTTCTGCTATTTTTGCTTTCTTTTATATTCATTTCCCCATTCAACCATTGAATCTAAAATGGGTTTTAAGCTTAAACCTGTTTCAGTTAGAGAATATTCGACTCTTGGAGGAACCTCTGGATATACTTTTCTTTTTACAAGCCCAGAAGATTCCATTTGTCTTAAATTAGTGGTTAACACCTTTTGAGTAATGCCAGTAACAGATTTTTTTAATTCACCAAAACTTTTAGTTCCAGTAAGTAAATCTCTTACAATTAATACTTTCCATTTTTCACCTATTAATCCCATGGTTATTTCAACAGGACAAGCAGGTAGTTCTTTCTTCATAAATTATCATCTCCTATATAAACTATAAAAATTATATCAAAAAGATATTAAAAAGTAAACGGTATGTTATTACAAAATGAACAATAGTATAAAAATAACTGTAATATGCAAAAAGGATATAATGCAGAAGTGAAAAAATTTAAGCTTTTAAACTAAGAAAAAATATGCAAAAGTTACCTCTAGGAAACTAAGATACTTTAAAGTGCCTACTTTACAAGAAAAACAGATGGAATTAAAATAATTATAGAAATTGAAAAACAAGGTAGCTACTGTATTTCAAAATAAGAAAAAAGGAGAGTTTATAAATGGAATATACAAAAATTAATTTAAAAAAAGGATTTATAGAAATTTACAATTTTGGAAATATAAGATTACATGCATATCAAACTAATGATTTTATGAGCGATGAATGTTTTATACTAGAAAATAATGAAAATGTTTTATTATTAGAATTCCCAGCATTTCATTCCAATTTAGGAGAGTTTGAGGAATATGTAAAAGGAATAGGCAAAAATATAGTTGGAAAGGTATTTTCAGATCACCCAAATGGAGGAGCATCAATACTAAATGATGTAAAAAACTATGCAAGTCAAGGAACTATAAATAGTATGACATCAGGAACTATTAAACATTTAGATGAAGGATTTATACAAAGTTTTGGAGAAGATTTTGATGAGAAATTACCTGTTATAACAGATGTTTTAAAAGATAATAATGTAAATATTGGTGGATTTGAATTAAATATAACATATCATGACGAAAATATAGAAATTGAATTTCCTCAAATCAACTGTGTTTATACACATATGTTAGGACATGATTGCCATTCAATAGTTGTAAGTGAAGAACAGGCAAATGCAATAATAAAACAATTAGAAGGATATAAAGAAAAAGGATATAATTTAGTATTATCTAGTCATCATACACCAGAAAAACTTTCAGATGTGGATACTAAAATTGGCTATCTTAATGAAATAAAAATTATTGCAAATGAAAGTAAAAATATGAATGAATTTAAACAAAAAGTCAATGAAAAATATCCAGAATATAGTGGTTTAAATTATTTAGATATGACAGCAGGATATTTATTCCCACAAAATTAAGATATTAAGGATTGCAATTTATTTGCAGTCCTTGGATTATTATATAAGGAGATTATAATTTTGGAAAAAATAGATTATTTAATTAATTATTTACTACAAGAAAACAGAAAGGTAAATATTACAGAAAATTTTTCTAATAATGTAGATGAGGAATACAAAAAGAAACTGTGGAGGAGTTTATGCAATGTTAGGCAAGCAAAGCCCATTTCACAAGAATACTTAAAAATAGAAAAAGAATATTTAAAAGAAGAGTTGAATAAAAAGAGGATTACAAAGGTAGAAGATATAAAACCAATTAGTATTAAAGTAGAAGCTGAAACTTTAGAAAATAAAGATAAAATATGTTTATGGAAAGGAGATATAACTACTTTGGAGATTGATTCAATAGTTAATGCTGCAAATTCTCAAGGATTGGGTTGTTTTATACCCTGTCATAATTGTATAGATAATCAAATAAATACATTTGCAGGGATAAACTTAAGAATTGAATGTAATAAGATTATGAAGGAAAAAGAATATTTCCTTAAGACTGGAGAAGCTTTTGTTACTAAAGGCTATAATTTACCAGCAAAATATATTATTCATACAGTAGGTCCAATAGTACAAGATAAAGTAAATAAAAAAGAAAGAAAAGAGTTAGAAGATTGTTATATAAATTCATTAAAATTAGCAATTAAAAAAGGAATAAAAACAATAGCATTTCCTTGCATTTCTACTGGAGAGTATAAATTCCCAAAAGAAGAGGCTTGTATGATTGCAATATTAGCTGTAGAAAGATTCTTAAAAGATTATAATAAATACTTTGATAAAATAGTGTTTAATGTTTATAGTGAGGAGGACTATAAGATATATGAAAGAAATATTAGAAAAAGCTAAGATAGTAAAAGATTTAATAAAAAATGCGGACTATTTTTTAATTGGTGCAGGAGCGGGGCTTTCGACTTCAGCTGGATTAGAATATTCTGGAAAAAGATTTGAAGATAATTTTAAAGAATTTATAGAAAAATATCATTTTAATGATATGTATACAGCAGGTTTTTATGATTTTAAAAGTGAAGAAGAAAAATGGGCTTTTTGGGCTAAAAAAATATATATAAATGATACGGGAATTAATGCTACTAAATTATATAAAGATATATTAGAATTATTTAGAAATAAAAAATATTTTGTTATTACTACAAATGTTGATGATCAGTTTTATAAAGCTGGATTTGATAAAGAAAATATATTTGCAGCACAAGGAAGTTTTAGATATATTCAATGTAGCAGGGCTTGTCATAATAAATTGTATGATGCAAAAGATTTAGTAAAAGAAATGATAGAAAAGACGAAAAATTGTAAAATACCAACAGAACTTGTACCAATATGCCCTGTATGTGGAGAAAAAATGTCGGTTAATGTAAGAACAGATGCAAATTTTATTCAAGATGATAATTGGTATAGGCAAGATAGAAAATATAGTGACTTTTTGGATAATACAAAGAATAAAAATGTTCTACTAATAGAATTAGGAGTTGGATTTAATACCCCAGGAATAATAAGAATACCATTTGAACAGATGACTTATCAAAACTCAAATTGGAAATTAGTAAGAATAAATAAAGACAATTGTACCACCTTTTTTGATATAAAAAATAAAAGCATATTAATTCAAAGTGATATAGATAAAATAATTAAATTGTTGTTAGAATAATAATTTATGATAAAAATTACTTATGCAAAAATTAGTATGTTGATAATTATGTTTCTTTATGCTAATATTAAATTATAAGAATAATTAAGTTTATATAAGTGATAAATATATAGAGAAAGATTTATTATGAGAGTTTTAGATAGTGAATTGAAAAATAAAAGTATAGATTACAATGAATTATTAAAGTATGGATTCATAAATATAGATGGAATTTATACATATAAAAATAAAATATGTAATGAACAATTTGAAATGATTGTTATAATAAAAGATAATAAAATAACTTCTAAGTTAATTGACTTAGCAAATGAAGATGAATACATTCTAGTAGATATTAAAGATACTATAGGAGAATTTGTTGGTAAAGTTAGAGAAGAATATGAAAATGAATTACAAAATATAATAGCAAAATGCACAAAATATAATGTATTTAAAAGTAAGCAGGCTAAGGAAATAATTAAGTATGTAAAAGAAAAATATAATGATGATCTAGAATATTTATGGAAAAAGTTCCCTGAAAATGCAGTTTTAAGAAATAAAAAAAATAACAAATGGTATGGAGCTTTAATGGTATTATCAAAGAGAAAACTAGAAATAGATTCTGATGAAATAATTGATATTCTTGATTTAAGATATCAAAAAGATTTAATAAAAGATTTTATTGATAATGACAAAATTCTTCCCGGATATCATATGAATAAAAATAGTTGGATTACTATAAAACTGGATGATAGTGTTCCAAATAAAAAAATATTTGAATTAATAGATAATAGTTATAATTTATCTTTAGAAAAATAGCTAAAAAAGTAATTTATGGAGATAAATAAAAATGGATAAATGGATAAAATGGGCAATTGAAATACAAAGTCTAGCACAGGCAGGACTTGAATATACAAAAAATGTTTATGATATAGAAAGATATAAAAGGTTAAGAGAAATATCAGCAGAAATGATAGCGGAAAAAACTAACTTAAATATAGATAAAGTGACAAATTTATTTTGCAGTGAAACTGGTTATCAAACTCCTAAATTAGATACAAGAGCAGCTATATTTAAAGATAATAAGATTTTACTAGTTCATGAAAATAATGGAACTTGGTCATTACCTGGTGGCTGGTGCGATGTACTTGAATCTGTTAGGAGTAATACAATAAAAGAAGTCAAAGAAGAAACAGGGTTAGATGTTAAAACTATAAAAATAATTTCAATACAAGATAGAAATAAACACAATAAACCAATATATGCTTATTCTGTATGTAAGATATTTGTATTGTGTAATATTACTGGTGGTGAGTTTACCAAAAATATAGAAACTACAGAAATTAAGTATTTTTCATTAGATGAAATACCCAATAGTTTAGCAGAAGAAAAAACAAGTAAGGAACAAATTGAAATGTGTTTTAAAGCTTATGCAGATAGTAATTGGCAAACACAATTTGACTAACAGATTATAATTTGCGATTTATTTAATATAAAATAGTAATTTGAAAGTGAAGATTATTTATGAATAAAGGAAAAAGTGGAATATTGATGATAATATTAGGAAATGTATTGTATTTAGTCTATACTTTCTTTTGTGGTAATGAAGTAACACCTTTGGGTGAATTTAGTTCGGGATTAATACTAGGTTTATCAATAGGAATTAATTTAACAGGAGTAATATTATTAGCACTATATATTTCAAAAAATGAGAAAAATGAATGATTTGTATAAGAATAGTTAGAAAGTATAGAATGTATAAGACTATTATTCCAATATTAACTAAAAACTATGGAGGATATTATGAGTAATATTATAATATATGGTTCTCATTATGGAACAACAAAACAATATGCTGAAGAACTTTCAAGAAGAACTAATATAGAAGCAATTTCTTTTGAAAATGTGAAAGAAATAAATGATTATGATAA
>CALXPX010000040.1 GCA_944390305.1 uncultured Clostridia bacterium | reverse complement strand
CCTTGCCTTCGCTAACATTTCTTCATCATTTTAAAAATATTTTTCAAGGGCGATTATCGGATTTTTACCAATATTTAATTTTCAATGTTCTTTTTCATTATTTTTCATGTAACTTTTTACAATATCCTTTTTTACTTTATACTATTATATAAATAAAAAACTCTAATATCAATATTTTTATAATAATAATTTAAAATAAAATATAAAAAGATAAAATTTATATTATCATTATAGAACTTATAAACTATTTTAATATTTCTTCTATATCCACTTTATTTCCATTTAAGAAACTTTTCGAATCCATCTTTTTGCCATTTTCTCCTTGTAATTCTAAAATTTCTATTATTCCATCTCCAGTTTTTACAAATATCCCTTTTTTCTTATCTGCAACAATTATTGTACCATTTTCTTTTTCTTTGATATTTCCCTTTTCTTCTTCAGATAAAACAAATTTATTTTCAAAATCTTCTATACTATAATTGTTAACTTTCCAAATTTTTATTTTTTTATCTCCTAAAAAACAATATGCACCCATAATAGGATTTAGACCTCTTACTAAGTTTTTTATTTCTTTTGAATTCTTTTCCCAGTCTATTTTTGCCATTTCTTTTTTTAGCATTGGTGCTAAAGTATATTCATTACCTTGTTTTTCTGCTCCGATTATCTTTTTTATTTCTTCTAAATTTTTATCCTCTTTATTTTCTATACTATCAATTTTTTCTACAGTTTTGGTTAATAATTTAGCTCCTATTTTTGAAAGTTTATCCCACAGTTCACCTGTTGTCTCATTTTCTCCGATTTCTACTTCTTCTTTTAGTATCATATCTCCTGTATCCATTCCTTCATCCATAAACATAGTTGTAATTCCTGTTTTTTTATCTCCATTTAATACTGCCCATTGAATAGGAGCAGCTCCTCTATATTTTGGAAGAAGAGAGGCATGTACATTTATTGCTCCATACTTTGGTATTTCTAATAGTTCTTTTGGAAGTATTTTTCCATATGCTACTACACAAAGTAAATCTGGTTTTAAATTTTTTATTTCTTTTATAAATTCTTCATTATTTCTTACTTTAAGTGGTTGAAAAATTTTTAAGCCTTTTTCTTCTGCAAATGTTTTAACAGGTGAAGGAGTCATTTTCATCCCTCTTCCCTTTTGTTTATCTTGATTAGTAACTACAGCTGCAATTTCATATTTTTTATTATATAACGCCTCTAGCGATTCTTTTGCAAAATCTGGAGTCCCCATAAAAACTATTTTCATCTAAAAACCTCCTTACTCTAATTTTAAACAAATTATCCTATGTAAAAACATAGGATTTTTTGTTTTTGCTTTTTATTTTTCTTTAGTATTACTATTTGGGTCTATATATTCCATTGTTCCAGGTTCCATTATATCTACAAATAATTTACCATCTAAATGATCTATTTCGTGAGAAAGTGCTTGAGCTAAAAGTTCTTTACCTTTTACAGTTATTTTCTTTCCATTTTCATCTAACGCTTTTACAGTAACTTCCATAGGTCTTATTACTTTAGCAAATTGATTAGGAAAACTTAAGCATCCTTCTTCTACTTCCTGCTCTCCTTTTTGCTTTACAATAACAGGATTTATTAATTTTAGTGGTTTACTTCCATCATATAAATCAATGACAACCACCCTTTTTAATATTCCTACTTGTACAGCTGAAATTCCCACTCCATTTGCTTCATGCATTGTCTCAAGCATATCTTCAATTAGTTCTCTTATTCTATCATCTATTACTTTTACTTCTCTTGATTTTTTTCTTAAAATTTCATCTCCGTCTTTTCTTATTTCTCTAATTGCCATTTTCTTTCCTTTCTATTTTTATAACATATTATTTGGATTTATTACTATATTTACCCTTGCTGTTTTTGTTTTCATTTCAGTAAATTCTTTTAAAGTATTACTAAGCAAATTATTAACTTTTTCATCATATTTACATTTTATAATCATACGCCATCTATATCTATCTTTTATTTTATCTACTGGTGATGGAACTGGACTGTATAGTAAAAGTCCAAATTTTTCATTTATTACTCTTGTCTTTAGATATGTATGCAATTTTTTAGCTACATTTTTCAATTCATTTTCATTTTTTGCTGACATATCTATTAATATTATATCGCAAAATGGTGGATATTTCAATTGTTTTCTAAGTACTATTTCTGTATCAAAGAACAAATCATAATTTTGAGTTTTTGAATATTCAATTGCATAATTATCTGGATTATATGTTTGTACTATAACTCTTCCTTCACACTCTCCTCTTCCTGCTCTTCCGGCAACTTGTGTTAATGTTTGAAAAGTTCTTTCATTTGCCCTAAAATCCCCTAAATTCAAACTACTATCCGCTGCTATTACTCCAACTAGTGTTACATTTGGAAAATGATGTCCTTTTACTACCATTTGAGTACCTATTAGTATATCTATATTTTCATTTCTGAATTTGTCTAATATTTGCTCATGTGAATTTTTTTTAGAAACAGTATCTACATCCATTCTTATTGTTGATGCTTCTTTGAAAAATTTATGTACTTCATCTTCTAATTTTTGCGTTCCTGCGCCAAAATATTTTATATTTTTACTATGACACTCAGGGCATTCTTTAACAATTTCTTCTTCATATCCACAATAATGACATTTAAGTTTATTCACATTTTTGTGATATGTCATAGTTATATTACATCTTTTACACTTAACAGTATATCCACATTCTCTGCACATGATAAAAGTAGAAAAACCTCTTCTATTTAAGAATAATATTGTTTGTTTTTTTACTAATAAGTTTTTTTGAATTTCCTCCTGAAGTTTTAAACTTAGCATCGATTTATTTCCATTTGCAAGCTCTTGCCTTAAATCTAGTATACTAACAACTGGCAGATTCGAATTATTAGCCCTTTTTGTTAATTTTAGTAATTTTATCTCTCCTAATTTAGCTCTATAATATGAATTCATATCTGGAGTTGCACTTCCCAGTATTAATGGAATATTTTTGCTTTCTGCTATATATTCTGCAACTTCTTTAGCATCATATCTTGGAGTCATTTCAGATTTGTATGATTCATCATGCTCTTCATCTATTATAATTAATCCTAAATTCACTGCTGGTGCAAATATTGCAGACCTTGCGCCAATTATAATTTTTGCTTTTCCATCTTTTATTTTGTTCCACTGATCAAATCTTTCTCCAATAGATAATTTACTATGAAGTACAGCTATTTTATCTTCTCCAAATCTTTCTATAAACCTATCTACAGTTTGAGGTGTAAGAGAAATTTCAGGAACTAACATTATGCTACTTTTATTTTCTTTTAACTTTTTTTCTATGAGCTGCAAATATATCTCCGTTTTTCCAGAACCTGTTACTCCATATAATAAGTATTCTCCATTTTCTTTTACACTACTTAACACTAATTTCTGTTCATCAGTTAATTTTAAATTATTAGATTTTATTTGCAATTTATGTATAAATGGGTTTCTTTCTACTTTTTGTTCTTTATATTCCAAATATCCATTTTTTATAAGTGTATTTACTACACTTCTAGTACTATCTGTAAAAAGTTCTATATCTTGTATAGTAGCAGTTTCATTATTCATTAAAAATTCTAATACATTTTTTTGCTTTTCAGATTTAATTTTTCCATTTTCTATATCTTCTTCTACTTCATAATTATCCTTTGCAAGCATAATAAGATTTACTGTTTTTTCTTTTACTCTTAAATCTATATTTTTATTAGTTGTTCCTGGGGCAAGCATTAGTTTTAAGCAATCTGAAACATTACATAAATATCTTTTTGACATCCATTTTGAAAGTTCTATTTTTTCTTTTTCTATTTTTCCTTCTTGAAGTTTTAAAATAGGTTTTACTTTATATTCTGACTTTTCTTTAATTCCAATAACAATTCCTTCATCAAGTGTTTTTTTATTGCCAAAAGATACAAAAACTCTACTTCCAAGATCTACATTCATATTCTCTGGAATTTCATAGTCAAATATTCTATTAAGTACCTTTACTGATGAATTTATTATTATTTCTGCTACCATCAATTATCTCCTAAATATTATTTTGTAATTTTGCTGCTTTTATAACATTGGCTGTAAGCATAGCTATTGTCATTGGTCCAACTCCTCCTGGAACTGGTGTTATATATGATGCTTTATTAATTAACTTTTCAAACTCCACATCTCCACAAAGCTTTCCTTCTTCATTTCTATTCATACCAACATCTATTATAACAGCTCCATCTTTTACCATATCTTCAGTTACAATATTTCTTTTTCCCGCTGCTGCTATTATTATATCTGCATCTTTTACTTCTTTTTTTAGTTCTTTAGTTCTAGAATGGCAAATTGTTACAGTTGCATTTTTTGAAAGCATACATTGTGCCATAGGTTTTCCAACTATATTACTTCTTCCAATTATAGCTACCTTTTTTCCATCTATTTCAATATTATATTTTTCAAACATTTTCATAATTCCAAGTGGTGTACATGGGATAAAACCATCTTGACCTATGCACAAATTACCCACATTATATGGATTAAATCCATCAACATCTTTTTCTTTTGAAATTGTATTAAATGCTTCTTGAATATCTAAAGGTTTTGGTATTGGACTTTGAAGAAGTATTCCATTTACGCTTTTATCTTTATTTAGTTTTTTTATTAAATCTAATAATTCATTTTGCTTAGTATTTTCAGGAAGTAAATATTCCTTAAATTCTATTCCTATTTCATCACATGCTTTACTTTTATTTCTCACATAAACTTTAGATGCATCATTATTTCCAACCATAATAACTGCTAAATGAGGGACAATTCCTTGCTCTTTTAATTTTTCCGCTTCTTGTTTCATATTTTCTCTTATTTCTTTTGCTAAAGACTTTCCATCAATTATTACTGACATTTTTTGCTCCTTATTATTTATTTTCTTTTAGATTTTATCATAAAAAAATTTTTTTGTGTAGTAAATTTGTTACAAATATGTTTCTTTTTTGCTTTTGGTGTTGTTTTTTATTTTTTTATGTATTATAATGTAGGAAGTATTAATTTATTTTTTTTGTATAAAATATATAAAGTAAGAAAAGGAGAAAATTTTATGAAAAAAGTTTTTACAATATTATTTAGCATTGTTTTAGTTCTTTTAGTAACATGCTCTATGACTTTTGCGGCTGAAAACACTTCTAATACTCAATCAAATATAACAAACAAAGCTGATGCTTCAATGACTTTAGTTGAAGATAATACTTGTCATATTACATTTGGTAAATATGGTGAATTCGAGAAAAAATTAATTCAAATAAATACTGAAGAAAAAACAATAGATATTGGTTTAACAGTAAAAAATAATGCTGAAATATTAGAAAATAAAAAAGCTGATGTTGTATTATTAATAGATGCATCAGAAAGTATGAATCAAAATACAATAAATATAGGAGGAGAAGAAATTTCTAGAAAACAGGCTGTTTTAAACTCAGCACAAACTCTAGTAGATAAATTATTTGCAGTCAATCCAGAAATACGAATAGGAATAGTTGAATTTGCTACAAGTACAGAAACAAATGATCAAGGATATACAATAGAAGGTACAGATAAAGATGCAAAAATAATAACAAGTGCCTTAACTAGTGATAAAGACACAATTGCAAATGCATTAAATACTGTTTCTAAAGATGTAATGGGTCCAAGAACAAATATAGAAGTTGGATTAGATGCAGCTTATTCTTTATTAGAAACAAGTAATGATTCAGATGTAGAAAAATATATTATAACTTTAACAGATGCTATTCCTAATACTGCAAGAGGTGTAACAATGGATACTTATTCAGATGCAACAATAGTACCTACAAGAAATAAAGTATTAGAATTAAAAGAAAATGATGTAAATTTAATTTCTATGTTAATAGAAATGAGTGATGATGAAATAGAAATATCTAAAGAAGACCCAAAACCAACATATAGAGAAGTTGCAGAAAGAATATTTGGTTCTTCTACTAATCCAACTGCTGGAAGTGTATACTATGTTTCAGATGATGAAGTAGAAGATACAATAACAAATCAAATATATGATAATTTAGTACAAGAAAGCTATGATTTAACAGATATTGTTATAAAAGATTATTTTCCACAAAATATTATAGATAATTTCAATTATGCACAATTAACAGAATCAAATATTGGTACAGTTACAGCAGAAGTTAATAAAGATGATAATTCTATAACGTGGACTATCCATTCTTTAGCTCCTGGAGAAGTTGCAACATTTTCATATAGATTATCTTTAAAAGATCAATTTAGTAGTGATATAGTTGGAATAAATTTACCAACTAATGAAAATGTCGAAATAACTTATGAAGAAAATGGAACACCTGGAGAAGCAGAAAATGATGATTCACCAATAGTTGCTTTAGATGTATTACCTAAAGATCCAATTCCTCAAACAGGAATTTATACAGGTTTAGCAATAATTGGTACAGTTGCTATATTAGGTGTAATAGGAATAGGAAGCTATAGTTATATAAAGAAAAATAGATTTTAATAGTTAATTGATAATTTTAAAAGTCTTGTAAAAATTAATTTACAAGACTTTTATTTTTCACTTTTTATTTATCTCTCCCGCTCTTTTTATAGAATTATATCCAAATTTATCTTTAAGCATATCTATTGTATTATCTATTTTTTCTTGTTTTTCATTCTGTTTATTATCAAATAATGAAATTTGTTTATCTTTTTCATCAATTAAATCATCTACCCTTACACCTACAAGCCTTACTTGCATGCCTTTTAGATATAATTCATCCATTAATTTTTTAGCTTCTAAAAATATTAATTTTGTACTAGATGTCGCACTATCCATTTTTCTTTGATGTGAAAAAACTCTAAAATTTTTATCTTTTATTTGAACATTAACAACATTTGCTAACATTTCTTCTTTTCTCAATCTATAAGTAACCTGTTCTGTTAAGTTTAATAAAGTCTTATCTATCTCTTCTCTATTACTATAATCATAAGGAAGTGTTATAGAATTTCCTATTCCTTTTGGTTTTTCTTCTTTATAATTCACTTTAGAATTATCTATTCCATTTGCATATTCCCATATCATTATCCCAAATTTTCCAAATGATTTATGCATTTTTTCTTTATTTGATTTTGCTAAATCACCTATTGTTCTTATTCCCATTTTTTCTAATTTTGGAATACTTTTTCTCCCAACCATCAAAAGTTCATCTACTTTAAGTGGCCACATTTTACTTTGTATTTCTTCTTCCCACAAAGTATGTATTTTATCTGGCTTTTCAAAATCTGATGCCATTTTTGCAAGTAATTTATTTTGAGATATCCCAACATTTACAGTAAATCCTTGTTCTTTTTTTACCCTTGCAGATATTTCTTTAGCTATATCTAGTGGTTTTTCATTTTTACCAATAAAATCTGTCATATCTAAAAAACATTCATCTATTGAAAACCTTTCTATTTTATCTGTGTATTCTTTAAAAAGGTTATACAGTTTATCTGAATATTCTCTATACATTTTATGGTTTGACTCATATACTTTTATTTGAGGACATTTCTGTCTTGCAAAATATATGGGTTCTCCTGTTTTTATACCAAATTGTTTAGCAACTGTACTTTTAGCTAAAACTACTCCATGTCTTTTAGTTTCATCTCCTCCTATTATTGCAGGAATAGTTCTTATATCTAATTTTTCACCTTTTTTTAACATATCTACTGCGGTCCAAGATAAAAAGGCATTATTAACATCAATATGAAAAATCAAACGTTCCATAATATCACCAACTGTATTATAGAACGTTTGTTTCTTTTTGTCAATATCTTATTTTTTTTCTTCAGTATTATTTGTTTTTTCTACTGAAGCATTTTCTTCTATATTTTTAGCTTCTTCTTTTACAGGTTCTTCTGCTGGAACTTCTTCTTTAACAATTATTTCTTTGTTTTCAATTCTTGCTCCAACATCTTCTTTTGTCTTAGCAGCTTTTCCTAATCTGTCTCTTAAGTAGTATAATTTAGCTCTTCTTGCTTTACCTACTCTAACAGTTTCTACTTTTTCAATTAATGGAGAGTTTATTAAAAATGTTTTTTCAACTCCTACTCCATATGCTACTCTTCTTACTGTAAATGTTTCATTTAATCCACCATTTTGTTTTTTAATAACGATTCCTTCGAAGACTTGGATTCTTTGTCTATTTCCTTCTTTTATTCTTTGGTGTACTCTTACAGTATTACCAACACGAATATCTGGAATCTTACTTTTTAATTGTTCATGTTCTATTGATTTAATAATATCCATGATCATTCTCCTTTCTTATATTTTATTTTAATAATTCTTTTGCCATTTCTTTTTCTTCTTCATTTAAAAGATCTGGTCTTTTTAAATATGTTGTAATTAGAGATTGTCTTTTTCTCCAATCATTAATTTTTTGATGATTTCCTGAAATTAAAACTTCAGGTACTTTTAAACCATTAAATATTTCTGGTCTTGTATATTGAGGATATTCCAATAAATTATTACTAAATGATTCTTCTTTTATAGAATCGTTGCTTAAAACGCCATCTACATATCTACTTACACTATCTAAAAGTACCATTGCTGGTAATTCTCCACCGAGTAAGTACATAGTCTCCTATTGAAATTTCTTCGCATGCAATTTCATCTAATACTCTTTGATCTATACCTTCATAATGTCCACACAATAAAATTAAGTGCTTTTCTCTTGAAAGATTTTTAACTTTCTCTTGATTTAAAGTATTTCCTTTAGGTGATAAGTATATAACTTTTGATGATTCATCTTTTACAGAATTATACGCATCATAGACAACATCTGGCCTGATTACCATTCCAGCACCTCCACCATATGGAGTATCATCTACATGTTTATGCTTATCTTTAGAAAATTCCCTAATATCTATTATATCAATATTTATTAAATTCTTTTTATTAGCTCTTTCTATTATGCTGTGATTAATCGGTTCAAACATTTGAGGAAAGAGTGTTAGAATTGTAAATTTCATTATATTAGACCTTTCAATATGTGAACTATTATTTTTTTGTTTTCAATATCTACCTTTTTTATTACCTCTTTTATTGCCGGAAGTAATATTTCTTTATTTTCTGAAGTTTCTACAATATAAATATCATTGGCTCCTGTATTATATATGTCTTTTACTTTTCCTAAAAGTTTATCCTCATCTGTATATACATCTACTCCAATTAAATCGGTAATATAGTATGTATTTTGAGGAAGCTTTTTTTTCGTTCTTTGTATTTTTAATATAGAGTTTCTGATGTTTTCTGCATCATTCATAGTGTCTATTCCTTTAAATTTAAGGATAATAGTATTTTTATGATACCTAACACTTTCTATCTCCATAACATCATTATTAACATATATATTTTTTATTTTTTTAAACTGCTCTATATCATCTGTATAAGGAATTACTTTTACTTCTCCTTTTATTCCAAATGTATTTACAATTTTGCCAATTTCAAACTTATCTTGCATACATCCTCCAAACATTTTAAGGAAATTCTATTTCTACTTTTCTTCCTTCTTTTGCTCCTAAGGCTTTAGCTAATGTTTTTATTGCTTTTGAAATTTTTCCTTGTCTTCCAATTATCTTTCCAGTCTCTTCAGAAGCAACTTTTATTGTATAAATTTCTTTCCCTTCTTCTTGTCTTACTTTTATAGATATTGCATCTTTATTTTCTACTAGTCCTTCTAATATGGTTTTTAATACTTCTTCCATTTAATTTCTCCTTATTTTGCTTTTGCAATCAAAGCCTTTACTGTATCTGTTGGCTTTGCTCCGTTTTTTATCCATTTTTCTGTTTTTTCTTTGTCTAAAACTATTGTTGATGGTTTTGTCATTGGATCATATGTTCCTATTTGTTCAATTATTTTTCCATCTCTTGCAACTCTTGAATCAGCTACAACAATGTGATAGAAAGGTGCTTTTTTTGC
>CALXPX010000039.1 GCA_944390305.1 uncultured Clostridia bacterium | reverse complement strand
ACTGCTATTAAATATACATAAGAAACTAATGTATACATAACTTGGAAATATGGAATTACAAATCCAGTAAATAAATTTACTATCATGTATATAAGATTTATTATTACTGAAAGTGTAATTGATGAAACGCTAATACTATATATAGATCCATATTTAAGTGGCAATCTAATTATTCTACTTACTATAAATCCAAGTAAAGATAATGCTATAGTATCTAATATTGCCGTCATAAAATATGTTAAAAATGTTGCTACAAATACAACAGCAAATATATTAGCTAACATATAATATGCATTTTGTCCATTAAAAGAATTTACTATGAATTCTTTATTTATTTGATTTATATCATAAGCATTACTTATTTCTTCATAACTTTGAGTAATTATGCTTGTACTATTTGCTTGTTTAAAAAGAACTTTATTTTTTACTAGCGCTACTGAAATTCCGTCAAAATCTCTTAGTATATCTTCATTATATGTTTCTGAATTTGAAAGTATAATTTTAAAATCTGTATATTCATGATTTTCTATTATTACATCTTCTTCACTTTCAACCGTTAAACTATTATTTTTAAAATAGAAATTAGGTACATTGTTCTTTACATATCCTATTGCTTCATTTATAATTTGTGAATATTTAAAAGTAGAAGAAAGTGATATAATTAGTGAAAATAAAAGAATTAATTTCACTAAATACATCATCGCTCTTCCAAGACCTTCTCCAGCTATAATATGATATTTATCAAAATCGAATATGCTCATTTTTAATCTTTTTAAAAATGATAGTTTTATTTCTTTTTCCATTCTTTCCTCCTATTATTGTATTTTTTCAATTTTCATTCCGTCTTGTGTATCTTTTACTGCATATCCTAGATTTTTTATTTTATCTCTTATTCTATCTGATTCTTGCCAATCTTTATGTAATCTTGCTATTTTTCTATCTTCTAATAATTTTTTTATTTCATCTGGAATTTCTAGTTCTTGTTTATTATATTTTATACTATTTTTTAAATCTAATCCAAATACCTCATCAAATTTTTCTACTAATTTGGCATATTTTTTTGATTTCTTAGGTTCCTTTATTACTTCCCAAAGAATGCCTAATGCTAAAGGCATATTTAAATCGTCATTAATTGCTTCATTGAATCTATTTTCATAATCTTTTATTTTATTTTCTTCTACTTCTTCATTTTCATTTATATGCTTTAAATATCCTTCTCTTAATCTGTTTAATGATATTTGTGATGCTTTAACGCCTTCAAAAGTAAAGTTTAATTTATTTCTGTAATGTGAAGAAAAACAAAATAACTTATATGCTAAAGGTTCTATCCCTCTTTCTTCTAAGTCTTTAAGAGTATATATATTTCCTAAAGATTTAGACATTTTTCCACCATTTACTAATAAAAATTCACAATGCATCCAATAGTTGGCTGGTATTTCTCCTGTTGCACCTTTACTTTGAGCGATTTCATTTTCATGGTGTATAGGAATATGGTCTATTCCACCAGTATGAATGTCAAAATGTTTTCCAAGAAATTTTTTTGACATTGCAGAACATTCTAAATGCCATCCTGGATATGATTTTCCCCATGGGCTATCCCATTTCATTATGTGATTTTCCTTAGCTTTTATCCAAAGTGCAAAATCATATGGATTTTTCTTTTCACTATCTACCTCTATTCTAGCCCCTGCTTCTTGATCTTCAACTTTATTATTAGAAAGAACAGGATATTTATCTAGTTTTGAAACGTCAAAATATATTCCTTTACTTGTTTCATATGCATATCCTCTTTTTACTATTTCTTTTACCAATTCAAGCATTTCTTCTATATTATCTGTAGCTTTTGAAATAATATTCGGCATATCTATATTTAATTTTTTCATATCTTCCATGAATGCTTTTGTATAAAATTCTGCAATTTCATATGGATCTTTTCCTTCTTTTTTAGCTGCTTTTTCCATTTTATCTTCACCAGTATCTGCATCTGAAGTTAAATGACCTACATCTGTTATATTCATTACATGGTTTAATTTATATCCATTATATTTAAACATTCTTCTTAAATTGTCCATGAAAACATAAGTTCTAAAATTTCCAATATGGGCATAGCTGTAGACAGTTGGTCCACAGCTATATATTTTTATTTCTTTTTTATCTATTGGGATAAACTCCTCTTTTGAATGTGATAAAGTATTATATATTTGAATTTTCATTACAAACTCCCATTTTTATTAATGATAATTAATTTTATTTAAGTTGTCTTATTTACGGTAGTATTTCCTTTTGGTGGCTCTGAAGGTTCATTTACTACAGTGTTTCCAGTTGTATTTTCTACTGTATTTGAAGTTCCGCCATTATATGTATTTACTGTAATTGTTATTGTTGCGCCTTTCGCTGCTTTTGTTGCGCTTTGTTTTAACACAACCCCTTTTTTCTTAGTAGTGTCTTCATCTTCCAAAACTTTGACTTTAAACCCTGCATCTTCCAAAGCTTTTTTAGCTGCTGATTCGGTTTTTCCTATAACATTAGGTACAGTTTCTTCTGGTGCTTTAGTATGTACGTCACATACATCTGTTGGTGGTGTATTTTTCGTTCCAGCACCGTCAGTTTTCCAATTACCTTTTTTCTCAGTATCTATTTCTTCTGTATATACTTTTTCTTCTGTATCGGTACAAAATTCAGTTGCTAATTTATTTGTTTCTTTACATATCTTTACAGTTGTATGACCAGTACAATCTTCTGGAACTGTTCCTTTAACAAATATCTCTGTATATGTATTTTTACATTTATCTGTAGCCTTTTTACCACTATCTTTACATATTTTAGCAGATACAATATTGTCTGGCTGCGTAAAATCTTTTGCTTCTTTATCTTTATTTGCTTCTTTCATAACTGGGAACCAAATTCTTGCTGCTGGGTTACTTCCATAAGTATTTACAACTTGAGGTTGATCATAACCATACCAACAAGCAGCTGCATAATATGGTGTAAATCCACAAAACCATCTATCTTTTTTCTCATCTGTTGTTCCTGTTTTTCCTGCTACAGCCATATTTCCTAAAACTCCCTTAAATTGATATGCTGTTCCTCCATTTATAGGGCCTTCTAGCATTGAAGTTTCTATATAAGCATTTCCTTCTGACATTACTCTTGTTTTTTCCTGTTTTGCTTCTATTACAGTATTTCCGTCTTGGTCTACTACTTTTGTATAGAATGTAGGTGTAATATATACTCCACCATTTGCTATCATAGCAAATCCAGCTGCCATTTGAAGAGGTGTTACAGATGGCGTTCCTAATGCTAACGCTAAGTCTTTGTTTTCATCTGGTACATCAATATCTATTTTTGATAAAAATTCTACTGATTTATCTATTCCTAATAATGATAATAGTTTAACTTCTGGTACGTTTGATGATTTTTTTAGTATCTCTCTCATATTTGCAATTCCTAAATAACTATTTCCATCATTTTTAGGTCTATAATTTGTTCCAAATGTTGTCCTTGTATCATCAAATAAAGTTGCCGCAGTAATAATTCCATTTTCTAATCCTGGTCCTACTGTAACTAAAGGTTTAAATGATGATCCTGGTTGTCTACCACTATCTACTCCTCTATTTTGTCCTAATGTGTCTTGATTTTCTCCAAGTCCTCCTACTTCTGCTACAACATATCCTGTTTGTGGATCTATCATAACCATAGCTGCTTGTATTGTTTGACCATTAGAGCTAATTATATGTGATGATTTTTTAAATTCTTCTTCCATTGCACTTTGAATAGAAGTATCTACTGTTGTGTAAAGTGTATATCCACTATTTATTAGTAATTCTCTTGCTTCTGAATATGAAATATCTTCTACTTCTGACATTTCTTCTGCTACTTGATTTATAGCTGCTGCTGCATGATATGATAAGCTACTATTACCATTTGTTGTAGAACCTTTTGTAAATGTTAATCCATTTTTTGTTTTTTCTACAGCTGCATTATACTCTTCATCATTTATTTTGCCTTGTTCGTGCATTAGGTCTAATACAGTTAAAGTTCTATTTTTTATTTTTTCGCTATTATCTACTGATTCATCATAAGGATTATATGCATTAGGCGAATGGTTTATTCCTGCTAAAAATGCACATTCTGCAATATCTAATTCACTTGCAGTTTTACTAAAATAGTAATTAGCAGCAGATTCTACTCCTCTTACTTCTAGTCCTCCTGAAGATCCTAAATATATTCTGTTTAAATATCTTTCTAAAATCTGGTCTTTATCTAGCATTTTTTCTACTTGTATAGCTCTAGACCATTCTCTAATTTTTCTTTCTATTCCAGCAAATCCACCTCTTGCATCATCATTCATGGTTATTTTGACTAATTGCTGTGTTATTGTACTTCCTCCAAATGATGCTTCTTTACCTGTAATTACAGAAAGGCCATAATTTAAAATAGCATTTGCTGTTCTTATAATGTCTACTCCACCGTGTTCATAAAATCTTTTATCTTCTATAGCAATAAATGCATCCGGTATTTTACTCATTTCAGATAAAGTGACTTTTTTACTTATTTCATCACCTGTTAGATTAGTAACATTATTACCATTTAAATCTACTATTTGAAGTCCTTTATCACTTAAAAGTTGTTCTTTAGTAATTGCCCATTTATCACTAAAAAATATTGCTAAAAAAGCAGCAATTCCTGCAATTATTAAAAGCAGCATAATAATTAAAAAGATTTTAAATGCAAGCCATAGTTTTGGATGTTTTCTATTTTTCTTTTTATCTTGTTTCTTTTTTTGCTTTTCTAGTCTTTTAATGTCTTTTTCTTTTTTTGTATTTGTTTTTGTAGTATTTTTTGCCTTGCTTTTTGTTTGTTTCTTATTTTTTTTATCTTTCATTTAATTTCCTCCTTAGACAAAACTACTCATGAAATAATTATATTACAAAATTATAAATAATACAATCTTTTGACCAATAATTTTAATATTACAAATCTTAAATTTTTCTTAAATTATTTAATTTATATAAGTTCAGTATAATCTTTAAGTAGATTTGCTCCTTGTTTTATTAAATTATTTGTTCCATCCGAAGTTAGCGAGTTTATATTTCCCGGTACTGCATATACTTCTCTGCCTTGTTCTAACGCAAAATCTGCCGTAATTAATGCCCCACTTTTCTCTTTTGCTTCTATAACTACCACTGATTCTGCTAAACCACTTATTATTCTATTTCTTGCAGGGAAGTGCCATTTTTGTGGTTTTACTCCGATTTCATATTCTGATACAATTGCTCCACCAAATTTTAATATTTCTTTTGCTAAGCTTTTATTTTCATTTGGATATATCATGTCTAATCCATGAGCTACTACCGCAATTGTCCTACCTTTTGCTTCTATTGTTCCTTTGTGGCAATATGTATCAATTCCTCTGGCCAGTCCACTTACTGTAATTATATTGTTTTTAGCCAGGTTATATGACAATTCTATACTAATCTTTTTTCCATATTCTGAACATTCTCTAGATCCTACTATAGCTATGCTTCTTTCTCTTAATATTTCTTTATTTCCAATTACATATATTTTCCTTGGTGGATTTGGAATTTGAGAAAGAAGGTATGGATATTTTATACTGTTTATTTCAATTTCTTCTATTTTCATTTTTTCTCCTTTATTTTATAATTTTGTAAACAAAAATAGAGGTTTTCATAAAATGAATCCCCCTATTTGTTTATTTAACTATTTTTCATTTAACCATTTTTTATATTCTGTTATTATCTTTTCAGCAACATCAGCTGGAGATATATTGCTCGTATCTACAACTAAGTCATAATTTTCTAAATTTTCTTTTCTTACGTTATATAATTTATAATATCTTTCATTTTCTAATTTGAACCTTTTTATCATATCTTCTTTTTGCTCTTCTATAGTATTAAAATTTTCTGTATCTTTTCTTTCAGCATCTAAAAAAGCTCTTTTAGCAGCAATATCTATATCTACCTTTAAATATACCTTAAATGATTCAGGCACAGCATACCATCCAAGCCTTGCATCAATAATAAAGTTATCATGTGATTTGGCATATTCTGCAGCACTATTTTCTATTTTTCTATCTATTTCTGGATGATTCTCAACATAAATGTTAAATTCAGTAACACTCATATTCATGCTTTTTGCAAGTTCTCTAAAATATTGCCCATTTCTATATATGCCATACCCAAGTTTTTCGGTTAAAATTTTGGAGGTCTCTCCTTTTCCACTAGCGAGATCTCCGGCTAAAGATATTATATGTTTTTTCTCCATTTTCCCCTCATTTTCTTATTTATTCTTGATTATTTATATTACTTCTATTTTTCCATTCTTCTTCATCATATAGAACAACTTTTCCTTCTTCTATTTCATCAGCAGCAAGAGTAACTGGTGATGTATCTTCTTCATCAGTCATAGGTTTACTCCCATCTGATATTTGTCTTGCTCTTTTAGCTGTTCCTATTACTAAGCTATATCTATTTTTATGTGAAGATCTTAATAATTCTGGTACTGTTGGCTTTACTAGCATTTCTTTATCACTCCTTTTCATCTATTATTGCAACTTCTGAAGATAGTCTACCTGATATCGTTTCTGGTTGTACTGCAGACAAAATAATATGGTCAGAATCCATAATAAGTACTGCTCTTGTCTTTCTTCCACATGTAGCATCTATTAAATTTCCATTTTCTTTTCCGTCTTGAATCATTCTTTTTATTGGTGCTGATTCAGGACTTACAATAGCAATTATTCTATCAGCAGATATAATATTTCCAAAACCAATATTTATAAGTTGCATAGGATACCTCCTAAATAAATATATTTTATTTTACTACAAAATTTAATATAAGTCCAGTATTTTTTTATTAATCTTTAATTAATTTTTAATATTTTTTTTAATTTATTAATTATTTTTTTAAAAATTTTTTCATCATTATATTTAGTTAATGATACTTCATTCGTTTTTTCTATATCCAGATTGTTTTTTTCTTTCCTTTTATCAAATATTTTTTCAATATCATATTTCTCTTTTATTTCTTTTTCTATTTTTTGATCGTTTATGCAAAATGTTTCATATAATTCTTTTTTTTCTTTTTCATCTTTTGTGAGATAATAGTAATATATTATTGCCAATATTGAAATAGTCTTTTCTTTTAGATTTTGATCTTTTAAATCTTTAGATATATCTATTTCCTTTAAATATTCTTTTTGTCTATTTTCATCTATAAACTTCATTAGATTCTTTGGTATTTTGCTTCTACATTCTAATTTAATACTATTTAGTATTATATATACCTCTTGGTATGCTTCTTTTGTTTCTTTATCCATTTAATTACCTTTCTTCTTGTGATGGTTTATCTCCATTTTCTAATTCTTGTGTTTGAGTTATTTGTCCTTTAGTAGCATCTATTATTGCTTTTTCTGTTCTTTCAAAATGAATTGGAGTCTTTCCACTTGTTATTAATTCTTTTATATTTTCTAACTGCTTTTCTTCAAGTCCTAAATCATTAAATTCAATTTCTTCTCCATTTGTGTATCTATATATTAGTTCCAAACTTGATTGCATTCTATCTATATACTCACTCACTGTTTCCTCTTTTTGCATTGGCAAAAAATCTGTTTTAAATATTTTTCCTAAACTATCAGATGCATCTATAAAATGTTTGTTTCCTTCAAGTCTTTTAGCAATACTTGAAATATCTAATCCATAAATTTCTATTTCAGGTGAATATTTTCCTGGTTCTTCTACTGTTTCAAATTCAAAAGTATCCATTGAAAATGTGCTTGTTCCTGTTGGTACATATATTGATTTATGATCTTTTGCAATTTTTAGTCCTTGAAGCATTTCAGAAAATCTTTCTTTTTCCTCATTTGTTAATTCTTCTATTGTTTTCCCTAAAATAACATTATCTTTATATTCTCTATCTATTTTTCTAGTTAATACCCTGGCTATTGTTTCATTATTTTCTAATTGAGTATCTTGATTTATTTCTATTCCATTTTCACTTAACTTTTGCATAAAAAATTTATATAATTCTTCGTTCTCATTTAAATCTACTTCTAATAGTTCAAATTTTCTACAAAATTCTTCTAATGATACTTTTTTTTCTTCTTCTGGTAAATCTTTATATTCTTTCTTTAAATTTTGATATTCTTCTAAATATTGATTTATAATTTTTTCAAGCTGATCTTGTGTGCAAAAATTTATTACTTCTTTAGAAAACATTTCATAATATTTTTCCTCATCTAGTAACCAAGCATTAGGCTTATTTGCATATATTTCATCCCATTTTTTCTTAGTTTCCTCTGGTATTTTTCTATGAGACATATTTTCGATTCTTTTATAAAAGGCCTCCTTTTTCTTAGGATCTCCCATAATTATATCCAAACTATACTTTCCAATGTCATATGATGGTCTCATTAATTTCGTTATTAATCTTAGACGAAATGATTTAAAGTCTTGATAATTTTCTATTATATTATTTTTTCTTGCATATTCTAGTGCAGCTTCTATATAGTCTATAGATTGATTTAATTTATCTCTTACATCCCAATCAGAACCTGTATGTCTACTACTATATAGTCCATTTTGCAAATATATATTTTTTGCATCTTCATTATCTTTACTATTTGTCCAAGCATATTCACCTATATTTTCAACTTTATATCCTAAAAAGCTTAAAAACATATTTGCATATCCATCTACGCTTCTACCTTCATATCCAACTACATTCACATCTCTATTTTGATTTTCTATTTGTTCCATTTCTGCTTTTGGACAAAGTATATAACTTCCTTGTGGAATTTGTACACTTCTTTCTGACCATGTATCTGATAAAAGTCCTCCTGCTAGATTATCTTTGTCCATTTTATCAAAAGGAATAATAATGGCATATTTTCTATCATCAAAGTTACCCATAACATGTGAAGTTACTTCTCCATTTACAGCAAAGTGAATAGTTTCTCTAGCAGAAGGATATCTTATATCATATTCTTTATTGCCTATTATTAATTTAGATTCAAAGAAAACATCCGAATCTTTTGAGCTTTTTATTATTCCTCCTTCAGGTGCATAATTTGTCTTATGTACTAATACTAAATCTGAGCTTGATGATATACTTTTTTCTTCATTATTTGGTATAGTATTTCTTTGGCTTTCAGTTAAAATCATTTTTTCTCCTTTTTTATCTATAATTAATTATATTTTATTTTTTAATTCTGCTTTTTATATAAATTACTAATGATTTTATTAAGTAGTATACTATCATTCCTAATGTTATTCCTAATAATATATAATAAAAATATTTACTTTCTACTGAATATAGCTGAAGTAATACTAATGTTTCGATTCCAACTAATATCATCTCTATTCCATGGATTGCTAAGTAATTTTCATCTTTTTTATACGCTCTCTCAAATATTATAATAGAAATAATTATAGCAAAAATAGAAAATGTTTTTAAATCTAGTATATATTCTGTAACGGGTATTGATTTTACTCCTAAATTAATAAATAAGAAATATACTGTAACAATAATCGCAATTAAGATATTCCTTAAAATATCTTTTCTTACTTTTTTGTTTTTTTGACTATTTTTTATTTCTTTTTTAGTCTTTTTTATTTCATCTTTTATCTTATCTAGTTTTTCTTCATTTATTTCATTATTTTCTTTGTTTACTTTTTTATCTATATCTTCATTTTCTTCTGCTTTTATTTCTTCTATATTATTTTTTTCTTTTTTTTTTAGTTTTTTTTTTTTTTCGTTTTTATTTTTATTAGTGCTTTTTTCTTCGTTTTTAATATCTTTTATATCTTTATTTTTTTCTTCTTTTTCTTCTGATATATTTTCTTTTTCTTGCTTTTTTCTCATATTTGCCTCCTTATAAGTCATATTCATATATTATCATGCTTAAAATAGCAATAGGTGCTGTTTCTGTTCTTAGTATTCTTTTTCCAAGTGATGCTACTTTTGCCCCATTATTTATAAGGTTTAATACTTCTTCTTCACTAAGTCCTCCTTCTGGTCCAACGATAATTGCTATTT
>CALXPX010000038.1 GCA_944390305.1 uncultured Clostridia bacterium | reverse complement strand
GTTCCTAATTCTTTTGCAATATCTTTATCATCTGCTAAAGGCAATATACATGCTGCTGCTGTAATTTTATTATTGCTTATAATTGCTGCTCCATCATGAAGAGGTGTTTTTGGTACAAATATATTTACTAAAACCTGTGGTGATATCTCAGCATCTAATTTTATTCCTGTCTCTATTATATCTTGTATTTTTATATCTCTTTCAAATACAATTAATGCTCCTGTTCTAGATTTTGCCATTTCCTCTACTGCTATTACTACTTTATATATATCCTCTTTTGTTTTATCTCTTAAGCTTTTATCTATTCCAAACATTTTAGTAAATGTACTTGAACCTAATTGTTCTAGTGCACGTCTTAATTCTGGTTGGAAGATTATAAGAAGAGCTATTACTCCATATGTCATAAATGAAGTTAGAATAAAATATAGTATTCTTAATTCCAACAAATTACTTAAAAATGTAATTACAATTAATAAAACTATACCTTTTATTAATTGCCATACTCTTGATTTTTTAGCGATTTTGACAAAGTATATAAACATAAAAAATACTATTGTTATATCTAAAACAAATGTTACTATTTGCCAAGGATGTGTTTGCAAATCATTTATATAATCTGCAAAATCAAAGCCTAAGCTTGATATATTTTCAAACATTATTTATCTATCTCCTTTTTAATTTATTGCATATAATACATTAAATAAAAAATTAGTGTACCTGATGTTGCAAGTAACATGCATATTATAACTATTAATGCTATAAGTCTTCCTAAATTCTTTTTTAAATTGAAATGTATTTTCTTTTTGGTTTTTTTAACTTTTGCTTCCAATTTTGTCAGTCCTCTCTTTAGCTAAATTATTTTTATATTTTATCATTTATAATATTCAAAGTCAATAATTTATGGTTGTATTAATCTTAATTTAATATATAATACAATTACCTTTTCTTCTTTTATAAAAAGCCATACTCTTACTTTTAGTAAAGCATGACTTTATTTTTTATGTTTTTTTATATTAATTTAAATCATTTACAAATATATTTATTTAATATTTTTATATTTTCACCTCTTTACAAGTATTTATGTGTTTTTTATTTAACTCATTTTTAAATGTAATTCTGGAAAACCATTTATATTTATATTAATTAATTCTTGCAGATTCTGTGTAGCATAATATGCTTTATCTCCTTCTAATATAATTGCTATATAATCTTCTTGAAAATTTCCATTTCCTATATTAAAAATATTAGTAACTTTCTTTTCCTTTAATTCTTCATTCAAATCACTTATACAAGTCATGTTATTAGTATTAATATCTATAAGATATGCTATACCATCATTTGTTACAATTGTTATATACTTGTTGCTAATAGGCATAGCTATAGTTACTTTTTTGTCTTTAAAAAATCCATTTTGGAAAGTCTCATTTATACTCTCTAAACCATTTTCCGTCATTTTATTCATTTGTCCATTACTGTCTATTAATACTATTTGTGTATTTTCATTTTCCATTATTACACCAAAATTAATTATTTTATTTTCCAAAGATACTTCTTGTTTAGTTTCTATATTGTACATTGTTCCATCTTCAAAAAATATTGTTCCGTTTTCTTTATCTACTAAAGGAAGAAAATATGATATATTTTTTTCTTTGTATTTTCCTTCTGCTAAATTTTCAATGTCTATAGTTTTTTCTAATGTCCATTCTTCAGTTTCTGAAATCCATAATGTATATACTTTCTTTTTAGTAAAAAATAATATATATTCTTTATCACTTTCATTTCCATTTCCTATTATTGTAAAAGTTTTTTCATCTTTTAATTCTTGATATATATCTGTAATACATGTTGTTTTTCCATCTACTTCTGCATACATTTTATACTCAGATGTAACATAGAAATTTAATATTTTTTCTTGATCATCTACAATATTACCTGTACTATATAAATATTTAATTCCCTGCGGTATTTTTTCTTCTATGTATGATAGTTTAATATCATAACCTTTATATGTTACATCTATTACCCCTTCATTTATAATTGCTGTTGCACTTGGGTCTTGTTTTCTCATTTTATCTTGCAAATACTCTACCTGTTTTTCTATTGTATCTTTATAGTTTAATTGGGCTTCTCCCCAATACATATTTACTTCTTCTTCTTTTTGCTTTTTATTGTATTCTTCTACTGACTCTTGAACCCTTATAAATATTCCATTACTTCCTATGCTCAAATTTATTGCTACTCCTGATAATATTAATAAGATTATTATTGTAACTACTAGTGCTATTAATGTTATCCCTTCTACTTGTTCTTTTATTTTTTTACTCATTTTCTTTGTTCCTCCTATTTTTTCATATGTTTATATTATAAATATCTTTTATTTTTAATTATTTGATAGTTTTTATATTTATTTTTTCATGTCGATCTGTTTTTATACAAAAACTATGCTTTTTAAATTCTCCTAAAAAGCATAGTTTCTCTATGTTTACATAAATTCATTTTATTAAATCCTATGATATATATATATATATACAGTCTCAATGGTTTCAAAGGTTTTCATTTGTTTTTCTCCTTTTTTTCATTTTTTATATTTTATCAATATATCTAATTATTTGTCAATCATATTCTTTTCCTTTCTTATTTAATATATTTAATTTTTATATTATTCTATTACTAATATAAATTGTACTTTTGTAATTAGTTAAGTTTCATTGTTACATTTGGAAAACCTTCTAAATTTATATCGTGGTAGTTTTCAAAATCTTCGGTATAATAGCACATTCCATCTTCTGTTATTATTTCTGAATATTGTTCTTCAAAATCATTGCCTAAATAATATATATTTGTTATTTTTTTATTTTTTAATGTTTCATTTTCTTCTGAACTAAATGCTACTTCTTTTGTGTTAGAATCTACCAAATATAGTTTTCCATTTTCTGTTATAAAAGCATTATAATATATCGATTTCATTGTAATAGTTGTACAATATTTTATTTTCTTATCTTTAAAAAATCCATTTGCATAATTTAAACTTATATCCTCTTTAGTATCTGGATTATACATTTTTCCTTGTTCATCAATCATTACAGTAATGTTTTTATTATTATCTACTATCAATCCCAAATTATTAAATTTTGTATTTTCTAATTGTGGTATTTGAAATTCTATTAAAGTATTTTCTGGGCTTGGAACATACATTTTTCCATCATCTAAAAGAACTACTTCAAAAAATGATTTTATATTCTTATCTTTATACTTTCCACCATCTACTGTTTCTAAATCTAAATATTTTTCTAACTTAATGTCTTGCATATTATTTATAACCAAACCCCACAATTTCTTATTATTAAACAAACAAAACGTATCAGAAGTACCTATAACATTTAATTGGCTTAATCCTATTTCTGGATATTTGTCATTCATACATATTTTGTTTTCATCATCTTCTACATATATCTTTCCATTTTTTGTTGTATACATTTTAATTATAGAATTATCAGAAATAAATACATTAAAATAGTTTATTTTTTCTTCATTTTTTGTATCTTTATATTCTAATTTCATGCTATAACCTTTATATGTCACATCTATTATTTCTCCATTTATAACTGCTGTTGCACTTGGGTCTTGTTTTCTCATTTTATCTTGCAAATACTCTACCTGTTTTTCTATTGTATCTTTATAGTTTAATTGGGCTTCTCCCCAATACATATTTACTTCTTCTTCTTTTTGCTTTTTATTGTATTCTTCTACTGACTCTTGAACCCTTATAAATATTCCATTACTTCCTATGCTCAAATTTATTGCTACTCCTGATAATATTAATAAGATTATTATTGTAACTACTAGTGCTATTAATGTTATCCCTTCTACTTGTTCTTTTATTTTTTTACTCATTTTCTTTGTTCCTCCTATTTTTTCATATGTTTATATTATGCTATATTATAAATATCTTTTATTTTTAATTATTTGATAGCTTTTATATTTATTTTTTCATGTCGTTCTGTTTTTATACAAAAACTATGCTTTTTAAATTCTCCTAAAAATCATAATTTTTATGTTTGCATAATCTTGTTTTATTAAATCTTATGATACATATATCATACAGACTCAATGGTTTCAAAGGTTTTCATTTGTTCTTTCTCCTTGTTTTTTTTCTTTTTCATATTTTATCAATATACTTAGTTTTTTGTCAATTGTTCTATATTGTTAATTCTGCCTTTGAAGTAAACTTTTCTTTTACTAATAGTTTTAATGGTTTATTTTCTTCTTTTTCTAATTTTGGATCTTCATTTACTATTTTTATAGCTAAACTTTGTACTTCTTTTAAAGCTTCCATATCTTGAAATAAATTGGCTATTTTAAATTCTGGTATTCCATGTTGTTTTGTTCCAAAAAATTCACCAGAGCCTCTTAATTGTAAGTCTTTTTCTGCTATAGTAAAACCATTGTCTGTTTTGGTCATTATTTCCATTCTTTGTCTTACTATATCATTGCCACCATTATATTTTAATACGCAGTAAGAGGCATACTCTCCTCTTCCAACTCTTCCTCTTAACTGATGAAGCTGTGCTAAACCAAATCTTTCTGCATTTTCTATAACCATTATAGAGGCATTTGGAACATCTACACCAACTTCTATTACTGTTGTAGAAATCAATATCTCTATTTCTCCTGCTTTAAATCTATTCATTATTTCATCTTTTTCTTTTGGTTTCATTTTTCCATGTAAATATTCTACTTTATATTCTTTAAATACTTCCATTTTATATTTTTCATATAATTCTGTAACAGATTTCAAATTTGCTGAATTTTCATCTTCTGCTTCTTCAACAAGTGGGCATACTATATATGCTTGTCTTCCAGATTTTACTTCCTTTTTTACAAATTCATTTACCCTTTCTTCATACCTTTTACTTACTGCAAATGTTTCTACTTTTTTTCTATTTGGAGGTAATTCATCTATTATAGAAATATCTAGATCTCCATATAATATTAATGCTAAAGTTCTTGGAATAGGTGTTGCTGTCATTACTAAAACATCAGGATTATTACCCTTTGCTACTATTTTTGCTCTTTGTTTTACTCCAAATCTATGTTGCTCATCTGTTACAACAAATCCTAATTTTTTAAAAACTACATTTTCTTCTAATATAGCATGAGTTCCTATTAAAATATCTACTTCTCCATTTGCTACTTTTTCAAGTAATTCTTTTTTCTTTTTTGCACTCATTCCTCCAACTAATGCTTCACAAACAATTCCATATTTTTCTAATATATTTTTAAAATTTATTAAATGCTGTTTTGCAAGAATCATTGTTGGTGCAAGAACAGAGACTTGATATCCACTTTTTACAGCTTTGTATGCAGCAATCATTGAAACAATAGTTTTTCCAGAGCCAACATCACCTTGAAGTAATCTATTCATCGGTTTTTCTTTTTCCATATCTTCGTTTATATCTTCTAATACTCTTAATTGTGCTTTAGTTAATTTAAATGGTAAATCATTTATAACATCTGACATTTGAATATTTTTATCATACTTTATACCTTTTATTTCTGATTCATTTTCATTTCTTAATAGAAGAAGTCCTAATTGCATAGATAACAGTTCATCAAAAACTAATCTTTTTCTTGCTAAATGAAAATCATTAAAACTTTCAGGGAAATGTATTTGTTTAGTTGCTTTATTTATATCTAATAAATGATATTCTTCTAAGTATGATATAGGTAAAGTTTCTTGTAGTTTATTTTCAACTATTTTTATTCCATTTTCTATAATTTTTCTTATATTACTTTGTGAGAGTGAATTTGTAAGTGGATATATTGGTATTATTTTTCCCGTATTGTTGCTTTTTTCTACACTATCATACATTGGACTATTCATTTCTATTGTACTATTTTTTTTACTTACTTTTCCATAAAATCTATATTTTTTTCCCTTTTTTATATTATCTTTAACATAAGGCTGATTAAACCATGTTATTAAACAAGTGTCTGTATCATCTTTTATCAATAGTTTTTCATAACTTTTATTTCTATTTATATATCTTATATTAACTTCAGACAGTGCTGTTCCTTCTATTGTATATTTTTCTCCATCTTTTACGTCTTTTATTTTAGTTATTATACTTCTATCTTCATAATTTCTTGGATAATATGTAATTAAATCTTTTAATGTATATATGTCTAATTTGTTTAGTAATTTACCTCTATTAGGACCTACCCCTTTAACATATTTTACATCTTGATTTAAATCTACCATTTTCTTTCCTCTATCTTTCTTATACTATAGTATATTTTAGCATACGAACATTGGTTTGTAAATATATTTTTCTTTTTTTGAAAAAAATTAATAATAAATACTTATTTGCTTTCCTTTTTTATAAATTTATCATATAATATGATTAAGTTTAATATATATAATTATATATATTATATAAAATACTCTTAAATAGAGGTGTATATTATGAAAAATTATAAATTAGCAGTAGTTGGTGCTACTGGAGTTGTTGGAAGAACAGCTATTAAAGTTTTAGAAGAAAAAAGGCTACCTATAAAAAGTTATACCTTTTTGGCATCCAGCAAATCTGCAGGAGAAAAGATTACTTTTTTTGGCAAGGAATACATAGTAAAAGAACTAACAGAACATTCTTTTGATGAGGGTTTTGATTTTGCTATTTTTTCAGCTGGAGGAGATACTTCAAAAAAATATGCTCCTATAGCTGCATCTAAAGGATGTATTGTTGTAGATAATAGTAGTGCTTTTCGTATGGATGAAAATGTTCCTTTAGTAGTTCCTGAGGTTAATCCTGAAGAACTTAAAAACAATAAAGGAATTATCGCTAATCCTAATTGTTCTACAATTCAAGCTGTGGTTGCTTTAAAGCCTTTAGATGATAAATATAAAATAAAAAGAATTGTCTACTCTACATATCAAGCAGTTTCTGGCGCTGGAAGAAATGGTATTTATGATTTAGAAAATGGAATAAAGCATTTTAAAGAAGGAAAAGAGATTAATACTTTCGAAAGTGAAAATTATACTCTGCAGAAATTCCCTTATCCTATATTTAATAATTGCTTACCACATATAGATGTGTTTTTAGAAAATGGATATACCAGAGAAGAAATGAAAATGATAAATGAAACAAGAAAAATATTAAATAGGTCTAATTTACCTATAACTGCAACAACTGTAAGAGTTCCTGTACTAAATTCTCATAGTGAATCTATTAATGTTGAATTTGAAGAAGATTTTGATATAAAAGATTTAAAAAACACTCTATCTTCTTTTCCTGGAATTATACTTGTAGATGATCCTAAACAAAATAAATATCCAATTGCACTTTATGCAACAGGTCATGATGAAGTATTTGTTGGTAGAATTAGAAGAGATTATAGCGTGAGGTCTGGAGTTAATTTATGGGTTGTTGCAGATAATATAAGAAAAGGTGCTGCAAGTAATGCAATTCAAATTGTAGAAAAATTAATTGAATGTACTTAAATAAAACTTCCTGAAATATGGAAGTTTTATTATTTTTTTATTTTATGGTTGTATATTTTATTTTTTTATTTTATAATATTAATATATTTTACGAAAGGAGCAGTAATATACAATGGATGAAAATAAAAATAATTTAAATAATAATCCAAATTTAAATTTTGATAATAATGAAAATCAGGAAAATCCTTATTATAATCCATATTTTCAAAATACGGATTTAAGTAGTTCTCCTTATTTTGCAGGTAATGGTATAAATCTTAATAATGATATATACACTAATGAAAATAACAATAATTCTAATTTTCAAGATAATACAAACAATATTCAAAATAATATAAATCAAAATACTTTAAATAATGAGGCAGTAAAAAGTCCAAATACTCAGGATAATTCTTCTTTAAATCTTTTTGATTTAGCTAGTGACGATAATTCTAATGTTTCTCAATCTCAAAATAGAAATAATAACTTTATCGGATCTCCATCTACTGAATCTTTGGAGGAAAATCAATCTAATTTTAATAATGATTATATTACAAATACTACCGTTTCAAATAATTCTATAGAAAATAATAATGAAAATTATTATAATATAAATCAAAATAATACAAGACCAATAAACCCTATATTAAATAATTCTTTTGTAGATAGTAATGAAAATATTTATCAGGAAGAAAGTACACTTAACAATTCTCAAAATTTCCAAGATCAATCTCAACAAGAATTTGATAATATTAATAACTTTAATACTGAAACAAATCAGTATGGAATTGAAAATGATGAAACTTTTAGAAAAACTTGGATGGGTAATTTATATGAAAAAGCTAATGCAAAACAATTTAATATAGCAGCATTTTTCTTTACTGGCTTTTACTTTTTCTATAGAAAACTTTATTTGTGGGGATTTTTATTTATATTACTAGGATTTTTTCCTATAATAAATAACATAATATGTGGCTTTGCATTTTATCCATTATATAAATCACATATTAATAAAAATTTAAATAATTATAAAAATTCAGTACAGAGCCCAAATCAATTAATAGATATTGCTAAAAAGAAAGGTGGAACATCTGCTTTATCTGCTATATTAGCTGGATTATTCTTATTTGTTATTCCTTTAATAATAATTTTTATTAGCTTTTTTAGTATTTTATCAAGCTTCTTAGACTTAGAAGGTGATTTAGGTAATCCATCTATACCATATGATGTTGAAAATGATGTAGACAATAGTATTTATCAACAGCCAACTGCCGAGTATGAATATTATAATTTTTATAATGATTATGACATTGAATATAATTCTTTTGATTGGATTGAAGATCCATCTGAGAAAGCTTTAGTAAATGGTACTTACAAATTATCATTTATGCAGGCTTTAGAGAATCTATCTTCTTTAGGGTATGATATTTCTACTGATAATGGTAGATCAAATTTCTTTACATTTTTATATAATCAATTTTCTTCACAAATTGATGCAAGTACGACTCTAGAACTTGGCTCAAGTAACTTTAGTACTTTAAGTAATGGAATATATTATTCATATATAGACTTGATTTATGCTACTTCAATGGAACGTTGTTATTTTATATTATTACCTGATGATGATATATTTATTGAATTTATACTTTCTAACCAAGATACCATAATTCCAGATAGTATAAATACTGAAGTTCTTGAATATTTATCTTCTATTAAAATAAAAAATGTAGAATTTGAAGGAAACACAAATGTAGATTCTAATAATACCAACTTTAACAGTATAAGTAATGAAAATATAATTGGTTCTACTAATGTAAATAATGTAAATGTAAATTCTAATAATACTATAGAACCTTCAGAAATACTTCTTTATTAAATTTTTTTAATGAATAATAATTATAAAAATCCAGCTTATAGCTGGATTTTTATAATTATTATTGTTATTTTTATAACACATTTTTTAATATAATAGTCTTTAATCTACTCATTTCTTGAAGTGTTGTCATAACTCCTTCATTTCCTATTCCACTGTGTTTCCATCCACCAAATGGCATTTCAAATGAACGATAGAAGCTTGCCCCATTTACTATTGCTCCACCACATTCAAGTTTATTTGCTATTTTTATTCCTCTTGAATAGTCTTTAGTTATAACACATCCACATAATCCATATGAAGATTGATTTGCAATTTCTATAGCTTCTTCTTCTGTATCAAATCCTATAACTGGAATGACTGGTCCAAATACTTCCATATCTTTTGCTATATCCATGTCTTTATTTATATTATCTAATATAGTTGGATAATAGTATGCTCCTTCTCTTTTTCCTCCGCATACAAGTGTTGCTCCTTGCTCTATTGTTTGATTTACATACTCTTCTACTCTTTTAGCTGCTGGTTCATTTATAAGTGGACCCATATCTGTATCCATTTGTGATGGATCTCCGACTTTTAAATTAGAAATTACTTCTTTCATTCTATCTATAAATTCTTGTTTTCTTGAATTGTGAATTAAAAATCTTTTTGATGCACAGCATACTTGTCCTCCATTATATAGTCTTCCCCATATTGTTTCTTTTACAGCTAAATCCATGTCTCCATCTTCTAAGAATATAAATGCATCATTTCCACCAAGTTCTAACATTATATGTGTTAAATTTTTAGAACAAGTTTCCATAGTTTGTATTCCAGCTTTAGTACTTCCAGTTAAAGATACTAAATGAACTCCTTTATGTCCTGCTAATTCTTGTCCTACTGTTGGACCATCACCAGTAAGTACTTGTATAACTCCTGCTGGAACTCCCGCTTCTAACATTAATTTTACATATTCTATAAGTGTTAGTGGATTATAATTAGATGGTTTTACAATTATACTATTTCCCATTAAAAGTGCTGGTGGTACTTTTTGACAGAATAAGTCACTTGGGAAATT
>CALXPX010000037.1 GCA_944390305.1 uncultured Clostridia bacterium | reverse complement strand
CTGAAAGTTCCTATTGGATCTTCTACTACTTTTCCATCTTCTAATATAAATTCATTTGTTACTATATCTATTATTTGTTTTCCTTCAGGTACATCAATATCTTTTGCCTGCATTAGGGCACTTGATACATCTCTAGATGATATTCCTGAATATTTATCTTTAGCTTCTTTTGTAACGCTGTTTTGCACAATGGTAACATATTTTCCCGGTATTGTTATATAGGCTGAATTTATTTTCATGTTCATTTCTCTTTCAGCTTCTTTTATAACATAAGAGATAGATTCACTAAGAGACTGTTCATCTACTATTTTTCCTTTTTGTATTCCATTGCTTTTTTTACTGGTGTTACAAATAACTTCAATCTGATTAAAGTTATTGACTTCTCCTACTACTAAACTAATTTTAGATGCGCCGATGTCAATACTTACTATTATGTCACCTATAGCCAAAGCAAATACCTCCAGTCCGCTTGATTTTTTCTAGTATGCATATTATTATATTTTTCAAAAAAAGTCAATAGAATTCGACATATTTTTGTAATATTTTTGTAATGTGATTGTAATAATGTCGAATTCTATTTTTTCGTAACATTTATTTATATTTTTAATTATCTGTTTCTTCTTTTTTTATTTGTTTATTTTTGTTTTTCTTTTGAGATAATATACCTAAATAATATCTACGAATAATTCCTAAATTATTAAACATTCTACCCACAAACACAATAATCGCTGCTAAATATATGTCTACATTTAATTTTTCTCCTAAATAAGTTAAAAGTATAGCTAAAATTGCATTTACAAAAAATCCTGATATAAATACTTTCATATCAAAGTTCTTTTTTATATTTGAAGCTATACCACCAAAAACAGAATCTAATGCAGCCACAATTCCAATTGCTAAATATTGTGATACTGTATAAGGGATAGTAGGAGTTATAAATCCTATTAAAACACCTAAAATACATCCTACTACAATTGCTATGCCCATCATAATTATTCTACCTCCTTCATATATTTGCTGTCTAATTCTCCTGTATATGCTTTTATTTCTATATTATCTTTTTGTTCTAATTCAATTTTCATTCCATTTGCTTCCATTTGATCTATATAACCGCTATTTTTCATGCTTAATGTACTTGTTAAGTATTTTTGGTCTCCTATGGCCTTTACAACATATGGAGAAGAAATCCTTGTATTTCCGCCATTCATTACAATTAAATTATCACTAATCATAGCAATATCTGTTAAATTAATTATTCTATTATCATTAATCGAAATTGCTTCTGCACCAGCATATTTTAGTTCATTTATTAGCTGCAATAAATCATCTGCTGTATATGTATAAAGTGCTTCTTCTGTATCAGTTAATGTTACTATTACTCCGCTTCCTTTTACATCTGTTAGACCTAATAATGTTTTAGCTTGATTTAATTCTTTATCTACAATCTCTGTTGTTTCAGCATTTTCACTCATAGCAGTATTATATTCTTGGATTTTGTTTTGATTTTCAGTATATTGTTCCATTGTTTCTTCATATTTAGATTTGTAACTTGCTATTTGTGTTTTCATTTCATCATCTCTTAGCGTATCTAAATTAAGTTCTTTTGATTCATTTACAGTTCTAAATTGTATAAAAATGGATGTAACTAATACTACTGTGATAATTCCTAATGTTACCGATAATATTAATGTTTCTTTTTTATTAATATTTTTTTTATTCAACTTACTTCACCTCTTTATTTTGATGTTTCAATAAATTTTTGTGTTAAAGCTCCAGTATATTTAGTAATTTGTATATTTGATGTTTTTTTAGCTTCAACTTGAACAGCTCTTGCTTTTAGCATGTATGTATATCCACCAGGTCTTGTAATAGCTCCATATAAACTTTCTTGATTTCCAATTGCTTTTATTACAAAAGGAGATCCAACTTTGTTTCCATTTATTTGAATTACATTTCCTGCACAAGTTATACATGTTGTACTTACTATTCTTTCATCATTTATAGATATAGCTTCTGCTCCAGCATTTGCTAATTCATTTATTAAATTTCTTAAGTCTGTATCATGAACTAATAAATTACTTAAATCTATTGATGTTGATTCTGCATTACTATCTGAAACTGTAAGAATTATTCCATCTCCAGTTACATCTGTTAACCCCAATAACTGGTTATATTTTTTTAATTCATTCTGTTTTTCTTCTGCATTATTGTTATTTGTTGCTGAAGCTTGTCTTATTTTTTCTAGTTCTTTTAAAGACTTGTCCAAATCCTTTTCTGCATTTTCTGATTTTTCTTTCCATTCAAGAAGTGAATCTTTAAGTTCACTATTTGCTCCTATAATTGACACAGCTGAATTTTCTTCTTTCATTGTTCTAATTTGCACAGTAATTGCTGCAGTTAATATTACACATACAATAGCAATTGCAATATAAGCATTTTTATTCTTCAATTTCATTCCTCCTTATACTTTTTCTCTAAAGAATGGATTTTTTTCATTTAGATCCATATTTACAAATATTTCTCCTGCATGATCTTTTTCTTTATCTAATATTATTTTTACATATGGCATTTTAGTATCTAACATCGAAGAGTCTCCTAGATATACCGTTTTTTGTTCTGATTCTAAGTATAATGAATAATTATTTTTATCTTCTACATTAATTGTTGTTATAAGGGCATTTATTTCATTTTTCTTTGCTTCAGACATTATCTTAAGTACGTCATTTAATTTATCTAGATCATCATCATTTAATCTACTGCCTGAATTTATTTCTTCTTCACTAGTTGTATAACCTGTTATTTTTGGAATTCCTTCTTTTATGTTTGCTGAGATTTCTAATATATACCCCTGAGTGTCTATATAAGCATATGAACTTCCATATACAAGCATGAAACTAACTACTCTTTCTTCAATATTAATTTTTATTGTACCGGGAAGAATTCTTTTTATTTCAACCTTTTTTATATATGGATTTTCTTTTATATAATTTATCGTATCTTTATTAGATACTTTAAAAAGATTCATATCTTTTTGAATTTTTGATAAGCTAATTATTTGTTCGCTGGATATTTGTGCATTTCCTTCTACTGTTATATTCTTTATATTAAATATTGGAGATAATATAAAATATATTGCTATTCCTAATAAAACAGTTATTAAGATAAATATTTTTAATATTAATTTTATTCTTTTATTTCTTTTTATTTGTTTTTCAGTTAGTCTAGCTTTTTTGTTCTTTTTTGCTCTCTTTTTTCTTAATTCCTCTTGTCTTTTTTGTATTTGATATAATTCTTTTTCTTTTGTTCTTTTTTCTTTAATCTTTTGCCTTTTTATTTTTTCAAGTTTCTTTTTATTAATAGGTGGTAATTCTTTTGTTCCTATAAAGTGATCTTCATTATCTATAACTTTCTTAGTATTCTTCTTTTTACTTGCTGTCTTTGTTTTTTTATTATTTTCAACTACTTGTTCATTAAAATTAAATATTCCTTCTTTTTTTGCACTTTTGTTTTTTATGTAATTAGAATTCTTTTTCTTTTTTACCTTTGGCATTTATACCACCTTTTCTTTTTTTATATTTGCACCTAAGCTTTTAAGCTTTTTATCTATATTTTCATATCCTCTTAAAATATATTCTATATTTTCTACTTTTGTTATTCCCTCTGACATAAGTCCTGCTATTACTAGAGCCGCTCCTCCTCTTAAGTCTTTACTCATGACGTCTTTACCTGTTAGAGTATTTACTCCTTCTATTTCTAAAGATTTATCATTTTGAATAATATTTGCTCCCATTCTTATTAATTCTTCTGCATATTTAAATCTATTTTCAAAAATATTTTCTGTTATAACTGATTTTCCATCTGCTTTTGTAAGTATAGCTCCCATTATTGGTTGCATGTCTGTTGGAAATCCAGGATATGGCTGTGTTTCTATATTTACAGGTTTTAGTTCATTTGGAGCTTTTAATGTTATTTTGTCTCTATTTATTGTTATTTTACATCCCATTTCTTTAAAAGAATATAAAACGGTTAATAAATTTTCTGGATTAGTATTTTCTACAGTTATCTTTCCTCCGACTCCTGCTACTGCTCCTAACATTGTTCCTGTTTCTATTCTATCTGACATTATTTTGTATTCTGTTTTATGAAGCTTTTTTACTCCAAAGATTGTTATCTCTGATGTACCAGCTCCATATATCTTTGCTCCCATGCTATTTAAGCATTTTGCTAAATCTTTTATTTCAGGTTCTTTTGCAGCATTGGTTATATGTGTTGCACCTTTTGCATATACTGATGCTAGAATAATATTTTCTGTTGCACCTACACTTGGAAATTTTAATTTTATCCTTTTACCAATAATCTCCTTGCATCTGCAATGAATATAATCTTCTTTTTCATCTATTGTAATACCTAATTTTTGAAAAGCATCTAAGTGAAGATCTATTGGTCTTGCTCCAATATTACATCCTCCAGGATATGAAAATGTTGCTTCTTTAAACCTGCCAATAATAGCTCCTGCTAATACAACTGTTGAACGAAGTTTATGCATTAGTTCTTTTGGTATAGCGGTTTTATTCATATCTTTACTGCATATTGTTATTTTATCATGGTTTCTAGTTATTTTGCAACCCAATATTTTTAATATATCCAGAGTTATTTTGGTATCTTCTATATCTGGTATATTATATAAGGTTACTGGTTCTTCATTAAGAATAGATGTTGCAATAATTGGTAAAGCTGCATTTTTAGAACCTGATACTTTTACTTTACCATATAGTTTATTGCCTCCTTTAATTATGTAGCTTAGCATACTATAAATCTCCTTTCTAACTGATATATAGTATGTTAAGTTATTTTTTTATGTTACTATTCTCTTTTATATATTCTTACAAGTAGTACTTGTTTTCTATTTTTAGCTAAACTTTTTAATTCAAGCTTATTTTTTTATTAAATTTAATCATATACCATTTATTTAGTTCTTTTTTATTTTTAAATATTAAAATTTTCTTTTTTCCATAGAATTCTGTTAGCATATTTTTTATTTCTTTTGCTACTTTTTTATTAAAATTTAATGTATATTTAAAAAAATTATATTCTAATCTTTCTTTGCATCCTGGTACTTCTTCTTTTATTTTCCCTTTATTTTTTATATATCTTTTAACTATTCCTTTTATTTTTGCAAATGTAGAATAATCTAGGAATATTGCTATATCACATCTTTCTAGTCTGAATTTTAAAGTTTTTTTGTATGTACCTTCAATAATCCATTTATCTTGACTAGCTTTTTCTAATATGATTTTATCTCTTTTTTCTTTTCCTACTTCTTTCCAATTTTCTAAAAAGTTTATCCCATCTAAGTGATATATGGGTAAATTTAATTCTTTTCCTAGATTTTTAGCTAATGTTGACTTTCCTGTACCAGGTCCTCCTAATATTGCAATTCTTTTTATGTCATTCATATTTATTCTCCATTATTTAAAATAAATATTTAACTTTTATTTACATTTTTATTATTTAGCTTTTTACCTCATCTGCGTCTTTTAATTTTATAGATAAAAGTTTACTAATTCCACTTTCTTCCATAGTTATTCCATATACTGTATCTGCTGCTTCCATAGTACCTTTTCTATGTGTAATTACTAAAAATTGAGTTGTACTGCTAAATTTTTTTAGGAATTCTGCAAATCTATATACATTTACATCATCTAGTGCTGCTTCTATTTCATCTAAGATACTAAAAGGTGCTGGATTTATTTTTAAGATTGCAAATAAAAGAGCAATTGCAGTTAATGCTTTTTCTCCACCAGATAACAGCATCATATTTTGTAGCTTTTTTCCTGGTGGTTGTACTTTTATATCTATTCCACATTCTAGAATATTATTTTCATCTTCTAACATAAGTTCAGCTTTTCCACCACCAAATAGTTCATAAAATACTTCATTAAAGTTTTTATTAATTTGCTTAAATTTTTCAGCAAATAAAGACTTCATTGTATTTGTCATATCACTAATCATATTTCTTAATTTTGTCATTGTTGTCTCTAAATCAAGTCTTTGTTCACACATAGTTTCATATCTTTCTTTTGTCTTTTTATATTCTTCTATACTGTCTATATTTACACTGCCCAACTCTTTTATTTTGTTATGTAATTCATTTACTACTTTTTGAGTTGTTTGAATATTTTCTGGTTTAGGATAATCTTTTGCATTATTAGGTGTAATTTCATATTCATTCCAAAGTTCATTTATTGCATCTTCTATATCTTGTTCAACATTTGTTTTTTTGATATTTATTTTAACTAGTTGCTCTTTTATATCTTGAATTATTTCAAATTGTTTTTCTATTTTTTCTTCTAATTCATTTAATTTTTCGTTTTCATTCATTCTGTTTTGTTTTAATTCTTCTGACTTAGAAGAACTATTTGTTACTGATTCTTTTATATCCTTTATATTGTTTTCGAATTCTTTGATATTGTTACTTAGAGTAATATTTTGCTCTTCCATCTTTTTTATTTGTTGTTTTTTAGTTTCTATTGATTCTTTTTCTAGATTTATACTTTTTTGAATTCTTTCTAATAGTTCGTCAAGAGATGTAGAACTTTCATCAAATGAAGATACTGATATTTTTAAATTTGTTATATCCAGGTTTAAATCATCAATGTATTTTTGTTCGTCCTTATTTAGTCTTACAAATTCTTCTATTTCTTCTGATATGCTAGATATTTTTCCTGTGAGCTCTATTATTTTTTTATTTGTTTCTTCTTTTTTATCTATACATTCTTGTTTTTTTATTTCTATATTTTTTATTTCATCATTTAATTGTTCTTTCTTTAGATTTATATTGTTTATTTGTTCATTTATTTGATTTAATTTTTCTCTTTCTGTAGCATAGTTAATTTCTATTTGTTTTAATTCTATATTTTTTTCTTCTAATTCCAGAGTATTATTTTTCCTTATTATTTCTTCTTTTTCCTCTGAAAGTACATTTATCTTTTTTTGTAAATTATTTATTTTTTCTTCTAATTTTTTTATTTCATCTGCTCTGCCAAGTAAATTTACAGTTTTTTTATTTACTGAACCACCAGAAATTGCTCCTGATGGATTAATAATATCTCCATCTAAAGTTACTATTCTAAATGAATATTTATTTGCTTTTGCAAGAATAATTGCAGATTCCATATTTTCTACAACTATTGTCTTTCCTAATAAGTTTAATACAATTCCTTCATATTCTTTTTTGTATTTAACTAGATCTGATGCAATTCCTATTATCCCTTCAGTTTTCTTTATATTATCTACTTTTCTTCCATGTACTGAGGAAATTGGCAAAAATGATGCTCTACCTAAATTATTCTTTCTTAGGTATTCTATCATTTTTTTTGCATCGTCTTCATTTTGAGTTACTATGTTTTGAATACTTGCACCCAAACACATCTCAATTGCTGTTTGATATTTAGACTCAGTAGATACTATATTGGCAAGTACTCCATGTATTCCTTTTTTTAATTCACTATTTTTATCACAAGCGTTTAATATTTCTTTTACTGATTTAGAATATCCCTCTTTTTCTTTCTCAGTTTCTATTAAAAAGTTTCTTTTAGTTACAGTCATTCTTTGTTCATCAATTAAGTTATTTATCTTTTTATCATATTCTTTAATATCATCTTCTAGCTTTTCTTTTTGCTTTTTTTGCTCTTCTAAATATTTTTCATTTTCATTTTTTATTTTTTCTATTTCTAGGAAATTATTATTTAGTTCATTTTTTACAGTTCTTTTTTTATCTAATTCTGAAATTGTTTGAAGAAGTTCTTTTTCAGCTTGCTTTTTTCTGTTTATTAAGTTTTCATATATTACATCTTGCTCAGTAATATAATTTTGCAACTGATATTTTTCTTCTTTACTATTTTCAACTTCTTTTTTCTTTTCTTCTATTTCTAATTCTTTACTAGATAGTTTTTCAGTTAATTTATTTAATTCTTTTTCCTTTTCTTCTAATTCTTTAGAAAATTTTTCTTTGTTACTTTCCAAATTTTCCTTTTTATTTATTTTTCCTTGCTTTTCTTCTTCTAAGTCTGTTATGTTTTGAGTACTTCTACTTATTTCATTATCTATTCTATTTTTATTTTCAATATTATTAGCTATTTTTTCTTTGCTAACATTTATATCTGAATTAATTTGTTCTATTTTATTTTTACTTTCATATCCTAGGACTTGCAACCTTTCTATTTCTTGTGATATATTTTCTATTTTTTCTTTTAATTCTTCTTTTAATTTTTGCATTTCATTTAGTTTTTCATCTTCAGAGTTATTTTGAGTAGTAAATATTTCTTTATTATTTTCTAGCTCTTTTAGTTTTTCTTTAAATGAATCTATTTTATATATAAATAGTCCTACTTCTATATTTTTTAGTTCTTCTCTTAAACTTAAAAACTTTTTAGCCTTTTCAGATTGTAACTTTAAAGGTTCTATATTAGATTCTATTTCAGATAATATATCATTTATTCTAATTAAATTCAATTTGGTCTGCTCTAATTTTTTTTCAGATTCTTCTCTTCTTGTTCTATATTTTACAATTCCAGCAGCTTCTTCAAATATATGTCTTCTATCTTCGGATTTATTACTTAATATTTCATCTATTCTACCTTGTCCTATAATTGAATATCCATCTTTACCGATACCTGTATCCATAAATAATTCTAATATATCTTTAAGTCTACAAGGAACTTTATTTATATAGTATCCTGTTTCTCCTGTTCTATATAGCTTCCTTGTTACTGTTACTTCTGAATATTCTAATGGAAGGCTTCCATCTTCATTGTCTATTACCATATTAACTTCTGCAAAGCCTAGTGATTTTCTATTTTGCGTTCCAGCAAAAATGATATCTTCAGATTTAGAACCTCTTAAAGATTTCATACTTTGCTCTCCTAATACCCATCTTATGGCATCTGAAATATTGCTTTTTCCAGATCCATTTGGTCCTATTACTGCTGTAATACCTTTTTTAAATTCAAATACAGTTCTATCTGCAAAGGATTTAAAGCCTTGCATTTCTAGTCTTTTTAAATACATTTGATTGCCCCTTTATTTAATATATTTTTTATATATGATATTGAACTTTCAAGTTCCATTACTTCATCTCTTTTTAAATTTTTATAATAATCTTCCATATTCAAATTATCACTTATTTTTTTCAAAGATAACACTGGTATATTATATAAATCTCCTAATAAACAAATAGAATGCAATTCCATATCAAAAATAACATTATCTTTTATTTTAGAAGATGTAACAAATGTTTCTGATGAATAACATGGAAGTGACTTTAAGTTTTCTATTTTTTCTAGTTCTTGATTTCCTATATCTTTCATACTATATTTTTCTTCTCCAGGTATATCCCACTCTAAATTATATGATTTAGAAATATTAATCCATCTGCCAATTTCTTCATTTGTAGATCCGGCATACCCAATATTAATAATTATATCTGGTCTAGCATTTGTACATAAATATGTACTTAACCCTATTGCTGTTTTTTGTTTACCAATTCCCGTTATAATTAAATCAATTTTTGTTTCTTTTTCTTTTCCTTCATAAATATTAAATATTTTATTTTCTTCTTTTTGTACTAAATTTAAGCTATCTGCTATTTTTTTACCTTCTTTTTCCATAGCACAATGAATTAATATATTATTCAATTTCTTCACTCCTTTAATGCTTATACCATATTACCATAAATCTTTTATTTTGTCATTAAAATTTAATATTGTTTTCATATTTTTTTATTGTATTTTATTTTATTAAATGATATATTAATGTTATGCAAAGGAGAAAATTATGTTAGAAGAGAAATATGATTTTTATGGACCTACCAATTTAAAAATTCACGATTTGGATCATTCTTTAAAAGATCATTTAATTGTTATGGATAGTTTAGATCTTTTTACTAAAAAACATAGTGAAAATGTCGCAAACTTAACAGGTAGAATTTGTGAGTATATGCATTGTAATAATCAATTTACTATTCACTGTATATTATCTGGCTATTTACATGATATAGGTAAATTGTTTATTCCTAAAAATATACTTAATAAACCTGGTAGACTTACAGACGAAGAATTTGAAATAATGAAAACACATACTACTCTTGGCTATCAATATTGTATGGATGATTTATCTTTAAGGCCTTACTCAGATGGTCCATGGTACCATCATGAAGCTTTAAATGGTACTGGATATCCACGAGGATTAAAAAAAGCGGATATTCCATATTCTGCTCAAATTATTAGAGTAGCAGATGAATATGATGCAATTGTTACAAAAAGGCAATATACTACTCACATTAATATTTCTCAAACATTAAAAGAGCTTATTCAAGATGCACTTCCTAGTAATGATGTTTTAGCACTTGATCAATTAAAGCAAAATGAGAGATTGGGTAAGATAAATCCAAAACCTTTAAAAGCTTTATTTAAAGTTGTTATTGATGATACATTGTATGAAATTAGTTGTGTTATGAACTATGTTAATTATATAAAAGATCAAATAAAAAGATTAAAAACTATTCAAAAATATGAAAAAAAGATGGCTTCTAGCAAAAAAGCTTCTATGAAAGATTATTATAAAGCTGGTATGCAATTACTTCTCCAACAAGGAGAAAATTTAAATAATTATACTCAAGTATTAGCTGAATATGAAAATGCATTAGTTATAAGACAAGATAGAATAGATAAACTATATGATGAAATAAAAATTATTAAAAAATTAAAAATTTAATAAATATATAAAAAATATGCTTTAGATTTAGCGTCTAAAGCATGGAGACTATCGTAAAAGTTGTGTAAATCGGATTTCCTTCCGATTGATAACTTGAAAAATTAATATTTAGATATTTACT
>CALXPX010000036.1 GCA_944390305.1 uncultured Clostridia bacterium | reverse complement strand
ACATTTACATAATATTATATCATCTTTTTTGTAATTCGTATAATTTTGTGTCTATATATCTATTCTAATACCAATATTAATCTTACTAAATATCTTATTATTTATCAATACTTTGTTTAAATTTAATTATATAAAAAAAAGATTTATATTATTTTAATTTCAAAAAATGCAGAATATTTCTTTTAAAAAGAAATACTCTGCATTATAATTAATTTTTATATTTAAAGATTATTTATTCAATATATCTATTTTGAAAATGTTTCATTTTATTATTTCTAATCTTAATCCTCTTAATTAAGAAGTTTTTGCATTGTATACCAAGCAAGTTCAGCACATTTTACTCTTGCTGGCATATTTGAAATATTTTGAAGAGCTCTTGCATCTTCTATTTTTTCTAATTCTTCTTCGCCTATTTTTTCTCTTTTTATCATTCTTAAAAATATATCTATAAGTTTTATTGCTTCTTCTTTTGTTTTGCCTTTTAATAAATCTATCATAATAGAAGTAGAAGCTTGTGAAATAGCACATCCATGACCTGTAAATGCTAAATCTTGTATTTTATCACCATCAAATTTTATTTCTAAAGTGATATCATCACCACAACTTGGATTATGTCCATGTTCTTTTTTATCTAAGTTTTCAAGTTCGTGTTTATTATGATTAGAAATGCTTTGTTCCATTATGATATTGGTATATATTGATTCTAAATCGTCCATTTGATTATCCTTTCTTTATCCATTTTGAAAACATATCTCTTGTTTTATACAATGCTTCTATTAATCTATCTACATCTTCTTTAGTATTATAAATATAGAAACTTGCTCTACATGTTGAATCTATTTTCATATATCTTAAAAGTGGTTGAGCACAATGATTTCCAGATCTTATACATACATTTTTGCTATCTAAAATGCTAGCTACATCATGCGGATGAATACCATTTACATTAAATGATATTACACTTGCACGCCTTTTTACATCTTTTGGCCCATATACAGTGATAAAATCTAGTTTTGAAAGTTCTTCTATTGCATAGTCTAGTAATTCTTTTTCAATTTTTTGAACATTATCCATTCCTATATATTCCAAATAATCTATTGCCTTATCTAGTCCAATTGCTCCTTCAACATTTTGTGTTCCTGCCTCAAATTTAGTTGGAACATCAGCAAAAGTAGTGTTTTCTTCATAGACATATTCTATCATATCTCCACCATAAAGAAAAGGTTTCATATTTTCTAATAAATTTTTCTTTCCATATAAAACACCTATTCCTAAAGGTGCTAACATTTTGTGACCAGAAAATACTAAAAAATCTGCATCTAGATCTTGAACATCAACTTTCATATGAGGAACACTTTGAGAAGCATCCACAATAACAATAGCACCTACTTCATGTGCTTTTTTAATTATTTTTTTTATATCATTTATAGTTCCTAGAACATTAGATACTTGAGTAATTCCAATAATCTTTACTCCGTCTTTAATTTTGTCTTCAATCTCTTTATCTGGTATTTCTCCATTTTCATCAGTATACATATATTCTAACTTTGCACCTGTTTTTTTAGATACATACTGCCAAGGCACTAAATTAGAGTGATGCTCCATTATTGATAATAGTATTTTATCTTCTTTTTTTAGATTTTCTAATCCATAACTATATGCAATTAAATTCAAACTTTCTGTCGCATTTCTTGTAAAAACTATCTGTTTAGAACTTTCTGCATTGATAAAATTAGAAACTTTTTCTCTTGCCCTGTCATATATCATTGTTGCATCTACACTAAGTTTATATGCTCCCCTATGTGGATTTGCATTAAAGTTCTCATAAAATTCTTTAATTGCATCTAAAACTACTTTTGGCTTTTGTGTAGTTGCTGCACTATCTAAATAAATTATATTAGAGTTATTTAAAATTGGAAAATCTTCTTTAATTTTATAATTATTCATCTTTCCTCCTAGATTTTATTTATCTCTTTATCTATAAGATTAATTAAATCTTCATCTTCTATTTTTCTTATAATATCGTTAAGGTTAGCTTTTATAATTAATTTTCTTGCTTCTTTATATGAGAGTCCTTTTGTCATAATATAAAATAATTTATTTTCATCTATTTTTCCAGAAGCTATTCCGTGCTCACCTTCAACATCTTCTTCATGGCACAAAAGCATTGGAAGTGATTTTGATTTAGCATTAGCAGATAAGATCATGCAATTTTCATTTTCTTTCCCAATAGCTTTTTTAGAACCTTCTTTAAAATCTATTGTTCCTTTGAAATTTTTTCTAGCATAATCTGTTATTGCTCCTTGTACATTTATATATGCTTTTGATTTTTTGCCATAAGTCTCTATATTATAGTTTATGTCAATTACCTCTTTTTCTTTACCTAAATAAATAACATTTAATAAATTTTCCGAATCATCGCCATTTAATTTTGTATAATAATTTGATATTTTGCTATTTCCACCTATTTCTGCAATCACATAATCTAACTTAGCGCCTTTGCTCAAAACATTTTTCATTTCATAAAGATTAGTAACCTTATTGTTTACTAAATTAGATACTATAATTTTTGCATTAGCTTTTTCCTTTAAAATAACATTTAGATTTCCGTTATGAAAAGCATTTTTTTCATTAGAAGAATTATATAAAATTTCTATATTTGCAAATGCATTTTTTTCTAATATTATTTCAATATTTTCTATTAAAAATTCATTTTCATCATCTAATTCAAATTCTAATTTTATATTATCTTTTATTTTTACATTTTCTGGGATAATTATTTTAACTCTATAATTTATATTTCTTTTTAATCCTATCCTATTATCTTCTTCTACTATTTTTTCTTCATTATTATTTATTTCCAATTGAATATTGTTTATGTCTTCTGCCTCTATACTAAAATTATCAAATTCTTTATAATATTCAGGATTTTCTAAAGTCATTTCTATATTATTTATTCCGAAATTATTTGCTGTCCTTACAGGAGTTTCATTTAATATATATTTTTCCATTATCCTATACTCCCTTCTAGTTCTAAATTTATTAAATTATTCATTTCAACAGCATATTCTAGTGGCAATTCTTTAGATATAGGATTTGCAAAACCTCTTACTATCATAGCTTTTGCTTCCTCTTCACTAATTCCTCTTGTCATTAGATAAAAAATCGTTTTATCAGATATCTTTCCTATTTTAGCCTCATGTGAAAATTCTACCTCATCAGTTTCTACTTCATTTACCGGAATTGTATCTGACCTAGATATACTATCTAACATTAGAGATTCACAAGATACTGATACTTTAGATTTTTTAGCTCTAGGTCTTACCTTTATATCACTTCTAAAAGTACAAATACCACCATCTTTTGAAATTGATTTTGAATTTACTACAGAAGATGTGCTTTCAGCATTATGTATAACTTTTAGACCTGTATCCAAATTTTGTCCTTTTCCTGCAAAAGATATTCCTGTAAATTCACATTTTGCATTTTCTCCATTTAATATGCTCATAGGATAAAGCATTGATACTTTAGATCCAAATGAACCTGTAACCCATTCTATAGTACCGTTTTTTTCTACTATTACTTTTTTTGTGTTTAAATTCATCATATTTTTAGACCAATTTTCTATAGTAGAGTATCTTAAATATGCATCATTTTTTACAAATAATTCTACACATCCAGCATGTAGATTAATTTCATTATATTTTGGTGCAGAACAGCCTTCTATAAATTGAAGGGACGCTCCTTCATCTACTATAATTAGTGTATGTTCAAATTGTCCAGCACCTGGAGCATTTAATCTAAAATACGATTGAAGTGGTATATCTACCTTTACTCCTTTTGGTACATATACAAATGATCCTCCAGACCATACAGCATAATGAAGTGCAATAAATTTATGATCTGTAATAGGAACACACTTTGTAAAATATTCTTTAACTAATTCAGGATATTCCTTTACTGCTGCATCAAAATCAGTATAAATCACTCCTTTTTTTACTAATTCTTCTTTTATACTGTGGTAAACTATTTCAGAATCATACTGTGCACCAACACCAGCTAAAGATTCTTTTTCAGCCTCTGGAATTCCTAATGCATCAAAAGTATTCTTTATATCTTCTGGTACATCCTCCCACGATTTCTTCATTTCAGTTTTAGGTTTTACATAAGTTGCAATTTTACTCATATCTAGCTCACTTAAATCAGGTCCCCATGTTGGAAGTTCTAAATTATTATATATTTTTAACGCTTTTAGTCTTAATTCTAGCATCCAAGAAGGTTCATTCTTTTTTTCAGATATTTCTCTTATTACATCTTCTGTTAAACCTATAGTTTTGAAACTATATTCATTTTTATTTTTTATATTATATATATTATCATCTATATCTTTAACTTGAGTTTTCAATTTGTTTCCTTTCTATTCATCTATATATTTAGAATATCCATTTTTTTCTATTTCATTAACTAATTCTTCAGTTCCTGTTTTTACTATTTTACCATTTACTAAAATATGAACATAATCAATATTAAGTCCTTGAAGTATTTTGCTTGAGTGAGTAATTATTAAAACTGAATTTTCTTCATTTTTATACATTTTTATTCCTTGTGATACTGTTTTTATTGCATCAACATCTAAGCCTGAATCTGTCTCATCTAAAATAGCAAGTTTAGGTTTAAGCATTAGCATTTGCAATATTTCATTTTTCTTTTTTTCCCCTCCTGAAAAGCCAACATTTAAATCTCTAGCACTATATGATGTATTTATATTTAATTTTTTCATATTTTCTTCTAATGCTTTTTTAAAAGCAAATACTTTAATAGGTTCTTCTTCTTTTGCATTTTTGGCCGCTTTTAAAAAATTCATAACAGAAATTCCAGGTATTTCTTCTGGAGTTTGAAATGACATAAATATACCTTTTTTAGCTCTTTGATCAGTTTTTAACTCGTTTATATTTTCCCCTTCAAAATCTATTTCTCCTTTTACTATTTTATATTGTGAATTATTTAAAATAATATTAGCAAGTGTAGATTTACCTGCACCATTTGGCCCCATTATTACATGTGTTTCACCTTTATTTATCTTTAAATTTAATCCTTTTAATATTTCTTTATTTCCTGCATTTACATGCAAATCTTTTATATTTAATAATTCCATATATTTCGGGTTATTCCCTATTCCTCCTTTTTGTTTTTGTTAGTTTAGTCTAACATTTATAATCTTATCATTTTCTAGATTATATGTCAATATATTTAAATATAAAAACATGTACTTATTTAGTACATGTTTAAAATTATTTTTCTTTATCTTCTCTACTTTCTTTCATCTTATCTATAAATGCTCTACAAGCTCTGTAATCATCAGGCTCAAATACAATATCAAGTGAACCTTTTTTTCCTTCGACTGTTCCTATATATCCATTTAATTTTCTTTGGCATGCTAACAGACTAATATCTGACAATTGTTCTTGAACTTTTAGTATATATTCTTCTTCATCTTCTGAAATTCTTTCTCCAGTTGCTTTTTTTCGCATTAGCATTTCTGCTTTGTTAAATAATGTATTTGTAAATACAGTAAAATTTCTATCTAATCCCTTGATATTTTTTGTAATGTTATATACGTCAATTTCAGATGATACATTAAAAGATGTTCTATATGCTAATGTTCCTTTCCTTAAAATTCTCACACTTTTTCTATTTCCATTTCCAGAGTTTATATTTACTAGTAAAATTTTAGGAAATTTATTTGATACATAACCTATTTTACTTATTTGGCTAGCTGCTTTAATCATATCATCTTCGTTAATATTTAAACTATTTTCTTGCTTTAAAACTTCACTTAAATATTGCATTTGTTTTCTATTTCTTACTAAACTATATAGCTCATTTATTCTAGCTATATTTCTATCTAGTGCCAAGCTTCTTTTTCCATTAACTTCAGCATGCTCTTCTAAATAACATATCATTTTATTATAAGCATTCTCAAGTATTTTATTTAATTTTTCTTCATTTACAATTCCATTTTCATCTTTAGCACTTTCTACAGCTCTATCATAATGAAAAAAATTTTTTGCAGATCTATATTTAATTAGTTCTTCTGATATTTCCATATTTCTCCTTACTAGCAAAAATAATAATAAACATATAATATCATATAATTAATTTTTTTGCAATTTAATATAAAAATATAAACTAAGAATTATTTTGTATCTTACCAAGTATATTGCTAACTGGCTTTATAGCCATTTCGCTATTAGTTATATTATAGCTTAATTCTTTTCCAAACCAAGTAGGTAATTCCGTATTCTTTGCTTGTCCTTCACTTTCAAATTCAATTTCTGCGAATATTATCCCCTCGTATTTTTCATGAAATACATCTAATTCTATTTTCAAATTATCTTTATATGGAATTATATATCTAGTCTTACTTATTTGATTAAAAGATTCATTTATTTTTAAATTTTCATATTGTTCTTTAGTAATTTTCGTTTCTATTTCATTGACCTTAATTCCAACTTTATTTGTTTTAACAGTATATGTGTATATACAATCCTTATCTTCAATAATTTTTCTTTTTCTAATAGCTGTAAAATCATCTACATATAAATAATCTTGAATAATCTCTTTATTTGCAAATCTATTTAACGTTAAATTATTTACATTATTAATTAAAAATTTTCTTTCTATCTCCATAAAACTCCCAATATTTATATATTTTTTTATTATATAGTTTATAACTTTATTCTTGCTTTTTGTCCTTTATCTAAATCTTTGCAAATTTCAAGATATACAAAATTCTAGATTCTAAAGGATATATAATAAGCACTAAATATCATTATAAAATACAAATAATATTTTATGCCTTTTTATAATTTTTTAATATTATAATTATTAATATACTAATAAAAACAATTACAATAATAAAATAAATTCCAACAATTGATTTATTAAAAAACTTTATATCTTCTTTTTCCATATATGCATCATCTTCAAATATTATATTTTCTTCTTCCTTTCTAAATTCATTTAAATATTCTTTATTACTATTTTCATTATGATCAATATTATTTTTATTGTTTTCATTTGCAGAAGCTATATTTTCATTTTTTTCTTCATCTAAGTTATCTAATATTCCAGTTACTGGTATTTCAACTTTTTCTTCTTTATAACCACATATATTACATTCTTTATGTTTTAGCCCTTTAGATGTAGTTGTACTTTCTTTATCAATTATCCATACCAAAATATGATTAAAGGTATCTACCCTTTCACCACATATGCATTCTTTCCAATGATAATCTTTGTCATAATTCCATATATCTGAAAACTTATGATTGTGTTTAACAAAATTACCATTTTCATCCATTTCTAGCCCCACATCTATTATTGCTCCAGAAATATTTATATTTTCCTTTGAACCTTCTAAATTAATTACAGTCAAAGTATCTTTCCCTTTAATTGATACATATGAATTATTTTCAAAATTCAAAGATGAATTTTTATCAGTAGAACTAATATTTATCCCATATAAGTGATTATCACTAACATGAATTTCTAAATTTCCTTTAATATTAGTATTAGAATTATATATAGATAATGGAATTCCTCCTGCTGAAGTACTTTGATTATTTATTATTAAATTTTCTAATGTTATTGCTTTAGAATCGGCAATAGTAATACCATTTTTATTATTGTTATTAGTTTCAACCGTGCCATTTTTTATTATAACATTATTTACATTATCTAATACTATTAGATGTTTTTGATTATCTTTTAAAGTAGAAAAATTGCTTGTTGCTTCTATTTTATGACTATTTAAATCTATGGTGATATCACTACGAGTAATGGCTAAAGATTTATCTAGTTTGATATCTTCAGATAATTTTATTATTGTACCCGGTTTAGTATCTTGGCTATATATATAATCAAGAGATACAAGCTCATTCCAAATAACATTATTATCCACTATATAAGTAATATTTTCTGTTTTTCCATATACATCGCCTATTAAAGAAGGACCATATCCTTCTCCCCATTCACTCCATACATTATTAGTAAAGTTTAAAGTTAAGTTTAATACATCCAAATTGCCTTTTTGAGCTTGGCTCGCTGAAATGTACGCAAAAATATATACATTTTCTAGCAAACAATTACCTATATCCTTTTCATTATTTAGAGGATTAAAATATATGGATCCACTAAACACTTTGTTATTTGATGAATTATCATATATTACTTCTTTTATTGTAGAATTTTTTAAAATAAAATTTTTTCCCATGATTTCAATTGCTTTGTTCTGTGATTTTTTTGAGCTAAAATTTATATTATTTATTGTAATATTATCTCCCCAAATAGATACAAAATCCTGAGTTGCCCAAGTGCCATTTGCAGTTTCCACACTACTAGTTATGGTAACATTTCCCTCACCAATCAGAGTTATATTGTCTTCATAAATAGGAAAATACCAATTTCCTTGAGAACTAGTCCCCGGATTTTTCCAATTTTTATATTTATTTAATTCTTGTTCTGTTAAATTATATATTCCATTTTTTATTTTCCATATTTGATTCGATTTTTGATTTACAATAGCATTTGAAAGTTCATCAACATTAGTAATCTCAATAGTATCTATTTTAGATTTTATAATTATATTTGTAGCTATAGAAACAATAGGTAAAAATAAAAGTATAATTATAAAAATGAATGCATATTTTTTCTTATTCATAAATTCCACCTTTTACTATATTTATACTTTTATTTTTTTCTATATATAAAATTTTATTCAAAAAAATATTAATGCTTTTTATTTTCATGCGCTTTATTATTGCAAGCTCATGTATTCTTTTTTATTATTTTCTTTTATTACTGTTTCATAAAGGCAAAATTATTTTATAAAAAACAGAGAGAAATTTTTTATCTCTCCGTTTTTTATTTATTCAATTAATAACCGATTTCTTTCATTATGTCTTTCACGATATCTTTATAATTTTCGTCTACATCAACATAAACTAGGGTATTATCTATTCTTGCAAGATATTTATACTTACCATTTGTAGATAATGAATATGTCGAATAATTTTTCATACTTGATGTTGCACCTGCAGAAACACTTGATTTTTGTGATTCAAATTTTGCTTTATTTGTATTATACATACTTATTGCATTTTCTATAGTAGACAATTCATAAAATTCTATTTGATAATCACTTTTTTGTGCAACATAAGACTTAAGCATATAATTTTCATATTGTGAAAATTGACTTGTAGTGTCAGTCATTACATAACCTTTACTTTCCATTATAGCACTAAAATTATCTGCTGATATAGATGTTTTCTCTTTATTTAATACATTAAATATTACTAAAGCTATACCTCCTAATACTAGTAATACTACTAATATTATTCCAATTACAATAAAAATTTTCTTCATATTTTACACCTCCTTTTATATGATTCATATTATCATACTTAGTAAATTTCTACAAGTTTTTTCAAAAATTTTCTATACTTTATTAAAGATATAATAATATTAAAATAATTTACTGTAAAATTTATTTTTACATCTATATAAAGATAGCAAGCTTTTATAGTAAAAGATTCTTTGTTGATTAAACAAGGAAGTGAATAGATATATATTTATAATGAATTAATTATAAATATTTTTTCTTGTAATTACTTTTATCGCATTTTTTATAAATATTTAAATATGTAATCCAACTAATAAAGTTACAAAATAAAGTTTATAAACAAACTGAATTAACCGCTAAAACTTTATTATATTATATTTGGGATAAAATTTTAGATATAAAAACAAATAAAATTTATAACCCAAAATTCATATTATATATATGTTCATAAAGAAATGTTAATTTATTTTGACTACTTTTTAGTTTTAAAAAATTTTTCCTCTTACTCATTTTTTCATTTCAGTATCCTTTACTTACATCATATTCGCTAATTTTTCCCTTTTCATCAATAGTAAATTTAACTGATAATTTTTCGAATTTTTCTCCATCTTCTAATAATAATCTATATTCTCCACTTGGTAAATTTCCATAAGTATCAGTCCAATTATATGTTCTTTTTGAAGTATTACTATCAATTATTTCCATAGTTCCTTCGTTTTCAGAGTTTTGGTTAGATATTTTACCTAGCTCTTCCCATTCATCTCCAGTATAACCAGGTATTGACATTCCTTCTTCAGTTATAACAGCAGATTGAGTCTTTTTAGCAATATTTTTAGAAAGTGTATATTTATTTGCAAAATCATACTTAATATCATTTGAATCTGTTATTGTCATTGTTATTTCTGTATTTGTTATATTATCTATATTAACTTTGACATTGTCAAATGTTGTATAAAGTTTTTTCAATATTTCATTTGTAACTACTGTTTTATTTTCATTTCCCGTAATTTCTATTTTTGATGCAGTATTTATTTTATTAATTCCATTTATTCCAGTTAATCCACTATTTTTACCATTAAAATAAATTAGTATTTCTTGTCCTTGTTTAAAGCCTATATTACCTTCATTTGTAAAAGATAATTCATATAAAAGTTCATCATTTTCATTATCAACTACAAAAAGACTATCTTTGTTTACTCCTGCAACAATAGCTTTTTTTACTGCAACCATATTTCTATTTTCTATTTTTTCTTTTGTTTTTTCATCTGTTTCTATTAATTTTATTTTTTTAACATCATATATATGATCTAGCCAATATCCTTCAAAATTTCTAGCTATTGATGGCGTTATTTCCGGCTCTACGTTTATAATTTCTATTGTATTACCTGATTGTAAACTAGAAATATCTATGTTCTTTCCTTCCATATCTTTAATTTTAGCTTTTTTTGCGTCTAAGGAATAAAAATTCCAATTAGGCATTTCTACTTCTATTTTGTTATTATCTATTTTTGTAACTTTACAATAAAAATTAGTACTATTACAATAATTATATTTATTATCTTTTTTTATGTATAAATATATATATTCTCCTACATGTACTTTTAAAATTTCAATTTCATTTAAATTTAAATCTTTTAAAATAACTTCATTCAAATTGAAACTTTCGTTTTGTGCCTCATAATTTGCTGTATATATTTTCCCATTATTATCAATGCTTACTATTGTAGAAACATTTATTCCTATTTTATATTTAAAATATATAGCTAGAAAAGCTATTAAAATTATTGCTATTATTATCAATATAC